>NZ_DBMACV010000001.1:0-122726 GCF_057861905.1 Phocaeicola sp.
ATTATTGTTTGTAATTCTTTGTAATTCAGCACTATAAAGTTACAACAATTTTTGCTAATCACCAAATTTACAAACACTTACAATTCGTCGAACTCACGTTATTTATATTTTATCGTTTAAAACCCGTTCTGCCCGATGAAAGAACTGCATTTTTACAATCGTGAAGAAGCAATTGCCCGCATGAACCGCTTCGGAGCACGGGAAACTGCATTTTTCTTCCTGATAAATTTTGATGAAACGGAATGTCTGGTTTCGGAGCTGAAGGACATCTCTCCAGACAGGTTGGCCTTTATTTTTCCGGAGGCTGCAAATGTGTTGCCAACATCTGCTCCGAAACCTGAGGCTATGTACTGGAAGTCTGCTCCGCAGGCGTATGAAGATTATTTTCGCTCGTTCGATATTGTTCACCGTAACTTGCATGCCGGCAATTCGTTTCTGACGAATCTGACTTGTGCTACGCCGGTGGAAACCAGTCTTTCCCTGCGGCAGGTATTCGAACATGCTACAGCTCGCTATAAGCTGTGGTATGACGATTGCTTTGTGGTATTTTCGCCTGAAACATTTGTCCGTATAGTCGATGGCTATATTTATTCGTATCCGATGAAGGGTACCATTGATGCTTCTTTGCCCGATGCCCGCAACTTGCTGCTGAACGATGAGAAGGAGGCTGCCGAGCATGCTACCATTACCGATTTGATACGCAATGACTTGAGTCAGGTAGCGACCGAAGTAACCGTTACCCGATACCGCTATCTGGACGAACTGCATACACATAGCGGACGCTTGCTTCAGATGAGTTCCGAAATCAGGGGACGCCTGCCGGAAAACTATCGGGAAGAGTTGGGTGGGATGTTCTTTAAACTGCTTCCTGCGGGTTCCATAACTGGAGCTCCGAAGAAGAAAACTGTAGAGATTATCCGGGAGGCGGAAACGTATGAGCGGGGATTTTATACCGGCGTAATGGGATATTTTGACGGACGGAATCTGGACAGTGCGGTGATGATTCGTTTCCTGGAACAGACGGACGGTGGACTGGTGTATAAAAGCGGGGGAGGTATTACTTTCCGTAGCAACGCCCGCAGTGAATATGAAGAAATGGTGAAAAAAATATATGTGCCGATTTATTGAAACTATTCGTATCGAAGGCGGGGAAATCAGGAATTTGCCTTATCATAACTTCCGCCTGAATGAAACTCGCCGGATGGTGTGGGGGAAACTGCCTGAGCTGGATTTGGCGGAATTCATTCATCCTGCACCTTATCGGGAGCGTACGCGTTGTCGTGTGGTATATGGTCGTGAGGTTGAGGATGTGAGCTATATACCTTATCACTTGCGACAGGTGCATAGCTTGAAACTGGTAGATTGTGACGAGGCTGATTATTCGCTGAAAAGTACCGACCGAAGTCTGCTGGACAAGCTCTTTGCCCGGCGTGGCGAAAAAGATGATGTACTGATTGTGCGAAACGGCTGTCTGACAGATACTTCGATAGCCAATGTCGCTTTATGGAACGGAACGGAGTGGCATACGCCTTCTTCTCCTTTGCTGAAGGGGACACATCGCCGGCGTCTGCTCGATGAAAAACAGCTTGTAGAACGCGACATAACCGTAGACGACTTGCCTCTTTATTCCCGCATCCGCCTGTTTAATGCGATGATTTCCTTTGGTGAAATAGAAATAGCCAGCAGTGAGCTGGGCTATTAAATAGCCCAACCCTCTTCTTTTAATGCTTCTTTCAGTTGTGAGAAACGCTCCGCCTCTACGTCGTTTCTGATAAATTCATCGAAATTGGCAGTATTGATATCTGCCCATGTCTTGCCGTTTGCCACTTTCGTATCGGGTGCAAAGCTCAGATAGAGTTTCATCGCCTTCTGATAGTCGCCTTCCAGCATCCAGTAGTGCGCACGGTAACTGATGACTGAAGGCAGTTTCTTGAACTGCTGCGGCAGGCACTGGTAAATCATGTCGGCAGCTTCCTGCTGCGAGGCAAGTACTGCATAGTACATTCCGTCTATCTGTGTGTCTATTCCCTTACGGGTTGTTACGAAAGCATCGAAAACCTGTATGTTCAATATCTGGTTGATAATGAATATGCGTGGAACAGGACTATGGGCGCACATAGCCATGATATGTTCCGTATCGATGTTTCCGTCGAACATGTCGCGGAAAATTTTTTCGTACGGCAGCCGTACGCTGGCTACTCCCTGTGGCTGGAAGCAAATCCAGTAGAGGTTGCGGTCTGATATTTTTCCGTTCTTGTCGCGGTATGTGACACGGACCGGATGATAACAACAGATAGCCATCAACAATGCTTCTGCAACTTCTTCTCCGTTGCCGCCTTCCGAGAAGTCACAAGCCATGGCTTCGGTTGCAAAGGGTGACTCCAGACCTTCTATGTTGGCTATTTCATTGTACGGGATGAAGTGGTTTTCTTCGAGTATAACTTCCTTGCCTTCTACTCCCCAGATAAACAACTCGGCTTTCAGTTGCAGGGTGCGCGATTCGTAAATATACTGGCAGCCGTCTGTTTCTGAGGTAATGCGTGTATACGGATAGTGCAGTGTACTTTCCTCCAGTCTGGCTTTCATCTCCTGATATGCTTCCAGTATATCTGAATGGTGAGGCTGTTCAGGTTGCTGTGTAGCAGGTGTGGAAGCAGCTTGTCCGGTGGCTGGATGTTCTTCTTCGCCGTGAAGTGCTTCTGTCTGTACAGGAACCTCGTTGGATTCTTCTTGAGCGGGAGTTTGTGCTTCCTGCGATTGCTCTACTTCATCCTGAGGTTGTTTCGGCTCTTCCTGAATCTTATTTGACTCCTGAGTCTGTTCTTCTTTTTCTGCTGCTGCTTGCTGCTGCATGCTTTCCTCCAGTCGGGTCAGAGTGGCTTGTAACTCTTCTTTTTCTTTTGCAAGCTGTTCTTTCTCTTCACGCAAAAGGTGCATTTTCTTTTGCAGTTCAGAAAGGTTGCCCGAGAGGTTTGCATTTTCAGATTCAGCTGCATCAAGTTTCTCTTGCAGTCCGGATAAGTCTTTTTGTAAGTCGGTATAGTTTTTGGTCAGGTCTTCTATTCCTTTTTTCGCCTGCTCTTCATTTTGTACAGCTTTTCCTCTTTCTTCTTCCAGTTGTGAGTAATAATTTTTTAGAGCTTCATTTTCTTTTTTCAGTGTTTCAAGCTGTTTCTGCAGGTTTTCCAGTTCGCTTTTTCCGGCAGTAATACTTTCATTCTGCTTCAGTGCTTCCGACAGTTGCTGTTCCAGTTGCTCCTTGCTTGCTGTAATACATTCATTTTGTTTCTGTAATTCTGCCAGTTGTGCAGCATTTTGGCTCTGTTTCTCTTTCTCGTCGGCCAGCAAACGCTCCAGCTCATCTTTATCGGCTGAAATTGTTTTATTTTGTTCCAGCGCATCGTTAAGCTGTTGTTCCAGCTCATCTCTTCTGGTGGCAATCGTTTCGTTTTGCTTTAATGCCTCCGAGAGTTGCTGGTCAAGCTCATTTTTCTCAGTCGCAATGTTCTCATTCTGCTTTTGTAAATCTTCGAGCAACGTACTGTTTTCGTCTTGTCCCTCTTTCAGATCTGTCAACTGACGTTCCAGCTCGTCTTTGTCGGCTGTAATTGTTTCGTTTTGTTTCAGTGCATCGTCCAACTGTTGTTCCAGTTCGTCTTTTCCAGCCGCAATAACTTCATTTTGTTTCAGTGCTTCCGACAGTTGCTGTTCCAGTTGTTCCTTGCTTGCAGTAATACATTCATTTTGCTTTTGCAGATCTTCCAGTTGGGCAACATGCTGGTTTTGCTTTTCCTTTTCATCAGTCAATTGGTGCTCCAGTTCGTTTTTGTCGGCTTCGGTTGCTGCATATTGTTTCAGAGTTTCGTCCAGTTTTTGTTCCAGCTCGTCTTTGTGAGCTGCAAGGCTGTCGTTTTGTTTCAGTGCTTCCGACAATTGCTGTTCCAGTTGTTCCTTGCTTGCAGCAAAACATTCATTCTGCTTTTTTAAATCTTCCAGTTGTGTTATACTCTGGGCCTGTTTTTCTTTTAAATCGGTGAGCTGTTGTTCCAGTTTATTTTTATCGGCAGTAATCGTCTGATTCAGTTTCAGCGCCTCGTCGAGCTTGTTGCTCAGTGACTGTATTTCGTTGTTGCGGGAAACGATTTCCTGCTCATCGCTTTGCATTTTTTCCAATCCGTTTTCTTTATCCGATTGCAATTTTGAAATTTCAGTTTGCAGATTGGATATTTCCTGCTGGTGTGCAGCAATGGATGTTTGCAACTGGCTAAGTTCTGTCTGTGCTACGGACAGTTCCTCCTGCGTTTCAGTCAACTGAGTACGTTTGTAGGTTACTTCCTTGTTCGCGTCTTTTACTTCGATGGAAAGTTGCTGGTTTTTTATCAGTAAAGCCTCGTTATCATTTTGTAATTGTTCGATATCGACGCCTGTCAGCTTTTTAATCAGATGAAAAGTGAGTTTGCTCATACAGTGTCAGAAGATAATTTGGTTAATTAATGTTGCAAATTACGCAAATATTTCCGAATGTTGGGTATAAATTACAATTTAAAATGCATCTTTTTACATGAAAAATCCATTCTATTCGATCTTTATCATTAGATTTGTATCTCAATTTTTAGAAAAAAAGAAATGCAAGATATTATAGCTAATAATGAATATTTAAGTGGAAACCGGACAAATAGTCTGATTAATCGTAAGATGATCTTCCGGATATTGGGTATTTTGTTGTTCATAGAGGGAGTAATGTTTCTTGTTTGTGCAGGCGTATCGTTATGTTACAGCGAACATAGTTATATTTATTTTGTATATTCTACACTGATAGCTGCTGTGGCGGGTAGCATATTGTTGTTTTTAGGGCGTAAGGCCGAAAATAAGCTTTCTCGCCGCGACGGATATTGTATTGTAGCTTTTACCTGGCTTTTATTTACAGTGTTTGGCATGCTTCCTTTTTATCTGAGTGGGGAAATTCCTTCGGTAAGCGATGCTTTCTTTGAAACAATGTCGGGGTTTACCACAACGGGGGCCACTATTCTTGATGATATTGAGTCGCTTTCGTATGGAATGTTGTTCTGGCGTAGCTTTTCTCAATGGATAGGTGGATTGGGAATTGTCTTTTTTACCATAGCTGTTTTGCCGATTTTCGGGGTTGGAAATCAGGTCTTGTTTTCGGCTGAGGCTACGGGAGTGACGCATGATAAGATTCATCCTAAAATCAGTATCATGGCAAAGTGGCTTTGGACTGTATATTTGTTGCTTACCGTGACTGAAACTATTTTGTTGATGCTGGGCGGCATGAACTTGTTTGATGCTGTGTGTCATGCATTTTCTACGACAGCTACCGGAGGATATTCTACCAAGCAAGATAGTGTGGCTCATTGGAATTCTCCCTTTATAGAATATGTGATTGCCATCTTTATGGTTTTGTCGGGAATTAATTTTTCCTTGTATTTTATGTGTTTGAAAGGTAAGTTCCTTCATCTGTTCAAGGATGATGAAAGCAGATGGTTTCTGATATCGGTGGGAGTAGTGACCTTGTTTATTACGGTTCCTCTGGTTACTCAAAATCATTATGGTTGGGAAGAGGCTTTCCGGAAGGCTTTCTTTCAGGTTGCCAGTATCCATACATCCTGTGGTTTTGCTACCGATGACTATAATGGCTGGCCTCCTTTCACATGGATGCTTTTGATTTATACGATGATGGCTGGTGGCTGTACCGATCTACGGGTGGTGGTATCAAGAATATGCGTCTGGTTATTTTATTCCGGAATATGAAAAATGAGTTCAGCCGCTTGATACATCCGCGTGCTGTGCTGCCGGTGAAAGTGAATCAACAGACTATTTCTTTATCTACCATATCGACAGTCAATACGTTTATCTTGTTGTATATGATTTGTATTTTCATTAGTTGGGTGGTTTTGATGTTTTTGGGTCTGGGCCTTACGGAATCGTTTGGACTGGTGGTTTCCAGTTTAGGTAATGTAGGACCGGGGTTGGGAGCGTATGGACCGGCCTTTTCATGGAGTACTCTTCCCGATATTGTCAAATGGATATTATCGTTCTTGATGTTAATTGGTCGATTGGAATTATTTGGTATTCTGCTTATGTTCTCGCCGGGATTCTGGCATAAACGTTGATGCTGTTATTACTTTTCGGTATATACAATTATTCCCCACAGATATGTTTCCTTCCGGACTTTAATCTGTGGGGAATTATTTTATATTCTTTTTACTGCCTGCATTAAAAATAAAGTCAAAATACTATCATCACGGCATATACGAACAACTGCTTTCCGGCATGTATAATAGACAATGAATCCGAATAGCTGTATAGGTCCGAATGGTTTTGGCTTATAGGCTGGCAACAGGTGGTTGGGTACGATTGTAAAAGCGGAAAATCTGTCTTTTTAATCGATGAAACGTTTCGTCAGATTTTCAAACTCGTCAATTCTTCTGTCGCGAAGGAAAGGCCACCAGCGGCGAACATTCTCGCTACGGTTCATATCAATGTCTACCACGATGTTCTCTTCTTTCAGGTTGCTGGCTTGTGCAAGAATTTCTCCTTGCGGTCCTGCTACGAAGCTGTTTCCCCAGAATTGTATGCCGTTTGTTTGTCCTGAAGGATCAGGTTCAAGTCCCACACGGTTGACTGCTATAACCGGAAGTCCGTTTGCTACGGCATGTCCGCGCTGTACGGTAACCCAAGCTCCGAGCTGGCGCATTTTCTCGTCTTGAGTGTCACTACTTTCCCATCCGATAGCTGTTGGATAAATCAGCAGTTCGGCGCCTTTCAGAGCCATAAGTCTTGCTCCTTCGGGATACCATTGGTCCCAGCATACCTGTACACCTAATTTCCCCAGACTGGTTTCGATTGGTTCGAATCCCAGATCGCCCGGCGTAAAATAGAATTTTTCGTAGTAAGCAGGATCGTCTGGAATATGCATTTTGCGATATTTTCCGGCGATACTTCCATCGGCATCGAATACAACAGCAGTATTATGGTAAAGTCCTGGAGCACGTCGCTCGAACAACGAGGTTACCAATACAATGTGATAGGCTGCAGCAATATCGCTGTAAAATCCCGTTGATGGACCGGGAATCGGTTCAGCCAAATCGAACAAAGACGTATCTTCTGTCTGACAGAAGTAGGGGGTATTATGTAATTCCTGTAATACAACAAGTTGTGCGCCTGCTTGTGCTACAGAGGCAATATTGCGATGTAGCTTTTCTAAATTTGTTTTCAGGTCGTTTGTACAAGATTGTTGTACAATGCCCACACGGATAATTCTTTTCATATATTTTCTGAGATTTTTAATGTTTGTTGGTCTTTACGTTTTCCGGATATTGCATAGTTACACAATGCAATGATCCATGCTGCTGAATGAGTGCGCGACAATCTATTCCTACGATTTCTCTGTCTGGAAAGGCTTGGGACAGGACGTTTGCTGCCAGTTGGTCATTTCCCGGTTGATTGTAGGTAGGATATAGTACAGCTTTGTTCATAATCAGGAAGTTTGCGTACGTCGCAGGAAGGCGCTCACCCTCTTCGTCGTAAACGGCTTCTGCCATTGGCAAAGGAAGCAGGCGGAAAGGTTTTCCTTCCAGTGTGCGGAAGGTCTTGAGTTGTTCTTCCATCAGTTGCAGCTCTTTGTAGTGCTCGTCGGAAGAATCAGTGCATTGTACATAAACAATTGTGTTATCCGGACACAGACGAGCCAGTGTATCAACATGACTGTTGGTATCGTCTCCTGCAAGGAAGCCATGGTCCAGCCATAAAATCTGTTGCAGGTTGAATCTTTCTTTCAGGTATGTTTCCAGTTCACTGCGGTCCATTGTATCATTCCGGTTGGGAGCAAGCAAGCATGTAGAGGTTGTCAGCAGTGTTCCCTGTCCGTCACTTTCTATCGAACCTCCTTCAAGTACGAAATTGCGACAGTTGATATATTCTCCGTTCAGTAGTTTGCTTTGGTATACCCGGGTGTTTATCAGATTATCTTTATTGGCCGCAAATTTCATTCCCCAGCCGTTGAAACAGAAATCCAATAATAGGGGAGTTCCATCATTTTGCAATAAGGTGATGAATCCGTGGTCGCGTGCCCATGTATCATTGGTAGGACATTCTATAAAGTGTATATTATCCTTGCAGTCGAGGCCTTTCAGTATCTCGGGATATTCGGGAGCAACCAGCAAAAGAGGCTGGCGGGAAGCTATTTCACGAGCCAGATTGAGAAAACATGCTTCTACGTCGTCTAACATATAGTTCCAGTCGGTCCCGCTATGTGGCCACGTCAGTTGGATATAACTTTGCGGATGCCATTCGGCAGGCAAGAAGTAGTTCTTTTCCATAATGCAATAGTTTGTTTTTAAATGTTGTGTCTTTTTATTATCGTTATTGTTGGCTGTTACGTTTGCTTCTTCGTTTCAGTAAAATCCAGTCGAAAAGCTCACGCCAGTTGGTAAAGTCTTTTTTATACATCAAACCGATACCTTGTGTTGTCAATGTCGATTTGGTAAAGTATCTGTCGTTGGTCTGATTATATCCTTTCAGGCGGAAATCTCCGTTCTTCGTGAGCAGCCACATCGCTTCAAAATCACCCACAAAATTTGTGTTGCGCATCGGATTGTCACGATAACCGAAATTGCCATTTATAATCAGGCGGTTGTTTAGTAATCTTCCTGAAAGTATAGCTTCTGCTTCTACATCGGTCCAGCCTTTGTCGCCTGTACTTAAATTTGTTCCGAGGTTCCAGTTCTGACTGTCTATTACTTGTGATAGCATATTGTTCAGTTGTCCTGACAGAGTACTGAAGGCTAAGGAGCTGGTAGCATCCGACTGATTAGCATTATTGGAATAATCGTATGTATAGAATTTGCCGATACTCAACAAATAAATGATTTGAGTATTCATTTGTTCCTCCGTACTGGTCAGGCTTCGTACCAGTTCGCGATCCTCATCACTCACGGTTGGAAGGTCGAGATCGAACTTGAGGGTAGGAGCTGTCAGATTACCTTTCAGATTCAGCAGGCAGTTAACTTTGACAGTTCCTTTTGTGTTTGAGGCATCAGCCACTAAATCATTCAAGGATGCTGAGTTCACGGTGTATACAGCTTGTACGTCCAGATTGGCTTCTTTAGGATTACCATTAAATGAAACAGAGCCACCCGACTGGAGAATGAAGTCTTTATGAATTACGTTTTGCATACTCATTTTATAGATACCCTCTTCTATATTATAGTTTCCGAATATCTGGAAATCACCTTTGTTATAGTAATTTATGCGTAAGTTTCCCGTTCCATTTGCAGAGATATGATCTCTTGCTACTGGGTCCATGACAATACGCATCGTTGCAGCCGGAGTTGCCTCTATCTGGAAATTAATATGAGTATCTGTTGGCGTGTCTTCTTCTTCCTTATCCTCTTTCTTGTTTAAGTGGTGATATAATTCTGTCTGGATACTCTCTTGCTTGCGGCGAGGAGTCTTGTCGACGAATGTAATAAATTGTGTATTGGTAGCTTCAGCGGCGGTCGCTGTGACATATGTAAACTTTGTTCCTGGATCAGTTCGCAATGTCCCGTCTACTGTCAGCATATTATTTCCTCCGCGTAATAATACATCGCCGGTAGTATATATTTGTCCATAGAAAGGAAATTCAGGTGTCTCTTTCTCTGTATGATATACTAACATTCTGTTGGTGTTAAAGCGGAAATTATAGGTCAGATTCTTTAGTTTTGTATGGTTAAGAGCACCATTGATCAGTCCTGTATGGCCTTCTGGGTCGGTAACACGTACGTTCTCGAAACTAAAACGTCCAGAACTGATACGAACCGAATCGGCATGTGCATTGAATGATGTATTCAGAATGTTCACTTTCATGCTGGCATCAGCCTGGGCACAGCCTTCCAAATCAAGTCCTGAAAAAGGCCCATATAAGCGAACATGTCCAAAAACTCTTCCTTGCATATTGGTAAATATATTTTCTATAAATGGCTGTAGGAAAGATAAATTCGTTCCTCCTGCCTGAATATTAAGGTTTAATCCTTTTTCTTTAGGGGAAACATATCCATCTACGTTCGTAAAATAATGCTCATTTTCTTTTATGTCAGCATGCAGTCGTACTCCTCCCAATTCATTGTCCCATTCTCCTTTGATATCTCCCAATCCTAATAAAGCATCATTTAGCGAGAAGTCTTTAACACTAAGGCGGGTATACATGACAGGCTTCTGCAACACATTGTGTAAGTGTACGCGTCCTGTGATTAAGCCATTGAACTTGACGGCATGAAACTGGATGATATCCATTACATACTGCAAATTGATGTTGCTCAAATCTACCAGACATGAGTCGCTTTGTTCTTTCCCGATACGTCCATTGGCCCGCAAATACTGATTCTGATGCTCGAACAAGAAATTATTGATTTCTATGAGATCTTTGTCGATTGTAATCTTTGAAGGATGTATCTTCCATATTGTATCGTTCAGAATAATTTTACTTGGACGGATATCAATAGAGGTTAAAAGCCTGTTTTTTTCTTCCGATTTCCGGAAGCTGGCAACTGTTTCTACGACTCCACTGAAAGTGGAAGGCACGTTGTTTCCCCAGTGGATTGTCGTTTTCAATTTATCTTCAGCTACACGGGAGTTGACAGCTAAGCTGATAGTTTCTCCCTTTTTCATACGCTTGTTGATGCGTAACTGACATTCCAGCTCATCTGCTGTGTTACTACAGAGGAAGGTTCCCGATTCAAAATAAGAGTCATTATAAATAAATTCAGGTAAATATCCCTGTATCTGTAAGCGTGTACGGCGATCATCGAAGTAACCGTTCAATGTTGCAGGCATCCCTAATTCTACAGGTATATTGAATACCTTAGAAAACAGCTCTGTATTATCTAATTGAAAATGGAACTGGAAATCGTTATTCGTTTCGGGTAATTCTTTATTTAATGCCAGTAAAGAGGGAATATACCGTTGTAAAGTCTTCAGGATACTTGCCGGAAGCGTACGATATGAATAATTTCCCTTTACGCAGCCATTCAGAAAGGAAGAACGAATCTCGAGTTGTTTCTCTTTGTTTTTACCCGTATTTCCTGCTATGATACTTAAATTGTCGAGGTAATAGCATTGATCCTCTTCGGGAGCATTGACACAGACACTGTCGATGCTGATTTTACCTTGCATATCATCGATAGAATGGCCGCTGAAATCTGCGGTCAGACTCAGTGACATGTCTGTATCTTTATATTTATCGGTCAGATGCAAGTCATTAGGACGGAAGTTCCGAACTACCGCTCTTAAGTTAAAATCGGGTACAGCTTGCCGTGTCGCAAAATGTCCGTTTATCTCAATGTTTCCATTGCTATCGTCCAAAGACAACTTTCCGTTGAATCCTCCCGGAGTATACTTCCCGTCTAGCATGATATTACGGTATTCATACTGCTTGTATGTCAGTGATGATATATTTCCTTTAATGTATGATTCTGCTTTTCCGTCATGGTACTTAAAGCCTTTTAACTCAATATCAAAAGTTGTATTTCCAAGAGTTTTCTCTTGGTCGAGTAATGCTCCCAAGTTTAATTCCGGGCTGATAATCTTACCGGAATAAGAACGTAGATGCGTAATCGTGTCCGAGTGCATGGTTACATTAGCTTGGATACTACCAACATCGGTCAGGAGTGTACCATGTGTTGTTAGCTGACTTAGGTAACCGGATATATCTCCGTTGAAGTTGATATCTCCAATTCGTTGTAATATTGCAGGAGTATTAGTCTTGCCTGTCAGATTTTGAATGAGCCAGACAGTCCCTTCTTTATCAGCTTTCAGCTGTGCCAGATTGCCGAAGAGGAACATGTTATTTTTTTCATTCCAGTGATTTACCATAGCTTCTCCTTTCAGCAGAAGACTCTGATAATCGTTCGAAAGATAAATGTCTGTACATTTGGTCTGATATCCTTTCCCTTCGAGGGTGATACGCAAATTAAGGGCATCATTAAAATGGGTAAACGATGGTACAAACATTGCCAGATCGGATAATGTTATGCTGGCACGTATGCGGGCCATATATCGTGTATCGTTGTTGATGATAGACGATGAAGCCGTGCTGTCGTAAGCAGCAGCAAGTGTATCGATGGCAAGTTCACTCTGAGGCAATGAAACTTCGATATTGTTAGCTTGCAGTCCTTGATGATTGGCTGTCAGTTTCAGGGCCAGTTTCTTTAGCTTAAATCCACTTTGCTCGTTGAAACTCAGTCGCTTGATCTGTGCGTTCAAGGAGTCTGGAGTCAATGCTTTCAGCGACAAGGTAGCCGAAAAATTCTGAATGCCCAGATGATTGACGTTGAAACGCCCCGGAGTTTGTGCTGCAGAGAGAAGATCATAATAAATTTGCCCACGGCGAATCAGTACAGAATTAATTCTCAAATCGATATTCGATTGTTTCTTCACTGTATCTTTTGAAGCAAAAGCATCGAGGACGAACTGGAAGTTCGTTTTACTGTCGGGAGTCGGGCGATTTAGATGGGCATTCAATCCAAAAAGCTGAATGCTGCTGATGCGTATTTTCCCGTGTAATAACGGAGAAATTTCTACCTTGGCAGACAAACGGGCTATTTTAAGTAATTCTTGTCCCGACTTATCTTCCAGATAAACATTCTGTATAATGACACGGTTTAATAGTCCCAAGTCTATACTTCCGATGCTGACTTCGGTATGCATGATGCGGCTGAGTTCCTGAGCCGCAAATACAGAAAGCCGTTTTTGAATAAAAGGAAGACTCAAAACGGCGATAACTCCGAAATAGCATACCAATGCAATGATGATGGTAAATCGGACAATATGTTTGACTTTTCTGAATTTGCTCATGCGTACTGCTCAAAAATTAATCAAAATTACAAATATCACTTGAAGTAATCTATATTTTGCCATCTTATTTTACTATTTTTAAAAGAGTATTTCGTACTTTTGGCACATTAATTTAAAATGATAAAGTAAGATATATGAAAAAAACAATCACGTTGGCATGCCTGATGGCAATGACACTGGGCGTACAGGCCCAGGAGGGGGGAATTACACAAGACATGTTGAATCAGATAAAGAGCAGCTACAAACATACTGCTTCCGATAAGGCCATTTATAATGCAATGGCAGGAACCAGCATAGCAGTTTTGGCGAAAAATCATGAAAATCTGGCTAACTTCGATACGAATTTTTCGAATAAAGTTATTTCGCATGGCATTACCGACCAGCAGCAATCCGGACGTTGTTGGCTGTTTACCGGTTTAAATGTATTGCGTGCACAAATGATAGCCAAGTATGGTTTGGATGAAATGGAATTCTCTCAGAATTATTGTTTCTTCTACGATCAGTTGGAAAAAGCAAACCTTTTCCTGCAAGGCATTATTGATACACGTGAAAAACCAATGGATGATAAAATGGTAGAATGGCTGTTCCGTAATCCGATCAGCGATGGCGGACAGTTTACCGGTATATCCGATGTAATAGGAAAGTACGGTGTTGTTCCTGCTTCTGTCATGCCTGAAACTTATAGTAGCGAGAATACTTCACAGATTGCCCGTCTGATTGGCCTGAAGTTGAGGGAGTTCGGATTGCAATTACGTGATGAGGCTGCCAAAGGTGGTAAACTTCCAGCACTGGAACAGAAAAAAACAGAAATGCTTTCTACCATATATCGTATGCTGGCACTGGCATTCGGCGAACCGGTTGAGCACTTTACCTGGACAATGAATGGGGTTACTAAAGAATATACTCCGCAATCTTTCTATCAGGAATATTTGGGTAACGATCTGACGAATAATTACGTTATGCTGATGAACGACCCGAGCCGTGAATATTACAAATGCTATGAAATTGATTTCGACCGTCATGTATACGATGGAAAGAACTGGACCTATGTAAATCTGCCTGTTGATGATATAAAAGCGATGGCAATCGCGTCTATCAAAGACAGCACGATGATGTATTTCTCTTGTGATGTCGCAAAGTTTTTGGATAGCAAACGTGGTACACTTGATTTGAAAAATTTCGATTATGAATCGTTGATGGGAACAACGTTTGGAATGGACAAGAAACAACGTGTACAGACATTTGCCAGTGGATCAAGCCATGCCATGACATTGATGGCCGTCGATTTGGATAAAGACGGAAAGCCTAAAAAGTGGATGGTTGAAAATAGCTGGGGAGCAGAATCAGGTTATAAAGGACATCTCATTATGACAGACGAATGGTTCAATGAATATATGTTCCGTCTGGTGGTAGAAAAGAAATATGTACCGGCGAAAGTACTGGATATCCTGAAGCAGAAACCGGTGCGTCTTCCTGCATGGGATCCGATGTTTGCACCGGAAGAATAACGGATGACGTAGATATATAGACCAAACGTCCTGAAATCTTTAAACGCTTATTGGTATGGCCTGAAAAGATTTCAGGACGTTTTATTTTACCGCAGGGTTGTTTTTGTCCTCTTTTTTGCTTAACTTCGTATTATAACCTTAAAATCGAATCTGTATGAAGAAGCATCGAAGAACGAGGCCGCAATATCTGGCAGCCTGTCTGCTGGCCCCTTGGTTGTGTCAGACTGCGAATGCACAAAACGAATCCCTTTCACTTCCTGATAGTGTGATAACGGTAGGGTATGCACGAGGTAGTCTGAAAAATATATCCGGTTCGGTAGAGCAGATTACCGAGCAGCAGATGAACAAGGAACAGCTTGCCAATCCGTTGGAAGCCATTCAGGGACGAGTCCCGGGATTGTCAATCATGAAAAGTAGTAACGGTACAGCTGCCTTGGAGTCGGTGCGAATGCGAGGTACTACTTCATTGACAAGCGGCAATGACCCGCTGACTATCGTAGACGGTGTACTGGGCGACTTAAGTATGCTTACTTCTGTTTATCCTACGGATATAGAGAGCTTTACCATCTTGAAAGATGCTTCCGAAACTGCTCAGTATGGTTCTCGTGGTGCTTCCGGCGTTATTAATATTACAACAAAGAAAGGCGTTTCCGGTAAAACGCGTATCAATTACAACGGAAGTTTCGGTATCGCTCATGCTTATCGTCACTTGGATATGCTTTCAGGAGCCGAATATCGTAATGTTGCAGCGGCGCATGGGTTGACAATTCTTGATAAGGGTTACGATACGGATTTTCAAAAGGAAATAGAACAGTTGGGCATTCAGCAAAATCATAATATCGCTTTTTATGGAGGAGGAGATGCTTCCAAATATCGTGTGTCGCTGGGGTATCTCGACAGGGAAGGCGTAGTGCTGAATGAAAGTATGAAGCTTTTCACTTCGAACATGAATATGTCGCAGGATATATTTGGCAAGTTTATTCAATGCGACTTGGGACTCTTCGGCTCGGTCAAGAAAAACCGTAACCTGGTCGATCTGCAAAAGACTTTTTATTCAGCAGCAGCTTTTAATCCTACCTTCCCGAATCATAAAGATTATACGACGGATGCATGGGATCAGATAACGACGGCCAGCCAGATTACCAACCCGCTGGCATGGATGGAAGTAAACGACCGCGATGATATTTCTTATTTTAGTGCGCACGCCCGATTGAATTTCAATTTATCTGACGATTTGAAATTTGTCCTTTTCGGCTCTTATACTTACAATGATTCCGAAGACTCCCAGTACCTTCCTACTACGGTCTGGGCACACGGACAGGCGTATCGTGGAAATCGCCGCTCAGAATCGATGCTGGGAAATGCGATGTTTACTTATCAGAAGCAAATAAAAAAACATTTTATTGATGTACTGGCACTGGCAGAATTAGAGAAAAACGTATATGTGGGCTTTTATACTACGGTAACAAACTTTTCATCCGATCGTATGGGGTTTGATAATTTGCAGGCTGGCGCATTGCGCCCGTGGGATGGAACGGGGTCATATTACGAAGAACCTCATCTGGCTTCTTTTCTGGGACGAGTGAATTACGCCTTTGCCGACCGCTATGTGCTTACGGTCAACGCCCGTACCGATGCGTCTTCCAAATTTGGTGCAAATCATAAATGGGGATTTTTTCCTTCTGTTTCGGCTGCATGGAATATAACCAGTGAAGAGTTTATGAAGCAATTTTCATGGATAGACAATCTGAAACTGCGCGTAGGTTACGGACTTGCCGGCAATCAGGGAGGCATAGATTCGTATACCACGATGAACCTTGTCCGCCCGAACGGAGTCGCACCGGTTGGCAATTCTCCTGTCGTGACGTATGAAACGCTTCGAAATATCAATCCCGATTTGAAATGGGAGGTGAAACATACGTTCAATGCCGGGCTGGATGTTGGTCTGTATGGCAACCGCTTGCTGCTTTCTGTCAACTATTATAATTCCAAGACTACCGACATGCTCTATAATTATCGGGTAAGTGTTCCTCCTTTTACCTATAATACGTTGCTGGCAAATATCGGTTCGATGCGGAATAGCGGAACAGAAATTTCAATTGGCATTACTCCGTTGAAGACAAAAGATATGGAGCTGAATATCAATGCAAATATCACTTTCCAGAAAAACAAGCTGCTTTCGTTGAGCGGTATGTATGATGGAGAATATGTTTCTGCTTCAGAATATACTGTTATAGCCGGACTGAACGGTGCCGGTTTCCACGGAGGATACAACAATATCGTGTATCAGATAGTGGGACAGCCGCTGGGAGTATTCTATCTGCCTCATTGTACCGGACTGGTTCCCGACGGAAATGGAGGATATAAATACGAGATAGCCGATCTGAATGGAGGAGGGGTGAATCTGGAAGACGGTGAGGACCGCTATATTGCCGGACAAGCTGTACCGAAAACTCTGCTTGGCTCGAATATCAGTTTCCGATACAAACAGTTTGATGTCTCTTTACAAATAAATGGAGCCTTTGGACATAAGATATATAATGGTACCTCGCTGACATACATGAATATGAACAGTCTTCCCGATTATAACGTGATGGCGGAAGCTCCTGCACGGATGATCAAGGACCAGACTGCGACCGACTACTGGCTGGAAGATGGCGATTATATCAATTTTGACTATCTTACGGTAGGATACTATGTTCCATTGAAGAATACAAAGTTTTTGCACAACATGCGTCTGGCGTTTACTGTCAACAATCTGGGCACAATCAGTGGATACTCAGGACTGACTCCTCTTATCAACAGCATGACTGTCGATTCTACATTGGGAGTGGATGATAAACGTACTTATCCGTTGTCGAGAACCTATACTATCAGTTTAAGCCTTAATTTCTAAACCGTTTACTATGAAAAAACTATATATATACATGCTGGCCTGCTCTACAGCTATGAATATATCGTGCAGCAGTTTTCTGGAAGAACATCCTCGTGATGGCTTATCCAAAGAAGAAGCCTATTCTAACATATCGGCTCTTTACCGTAACGGCGTGGCTTCACTTTATAATTATGTGGGAAGTTACAAAGATTCAGAAGGTTTACAGGGTACGGGACGTGGAATATACGATTTGAATACCTTTACGACTGACGAAGCTATCATGCCCACCCGCGGTGGCGACTGGTATGATGGCGGGTTCTGGCAAGGGCTTTACCTCCATCAGTGGGGAGTGAGCAGCGATGCCATACTGAATACTTGGGAATATTTGTTCCGTTCCATCAAACAGTGCAATTATTCGCTGGAACAGATTGGGCAGTATGCGGCTACCCATTCCGATAAAGAGCTTCCTGCTTATCAGGCAGAAGTGCGTGCACTGCGCGCTATGTTCTATTATTATACCATGGATTTGTTTGGGCGGGTGCCCCTGATAACCTCGTCAGGGGGTGGCGATAAAACGATGTTGCAGGCAGAACGGGATGTGATTTTTACTTTTATTGTAAAAGAGTTGCAGGAAGCTGCGCCTTTCCTGAGTGAAGAAAGAAGTAATACTCCCGGTACTTATTACGGAAGAATGACACGAGCCGTAGCTTATTTCCTGTTGGCTAAACTGGCTCTAAATGCAGAAGTTTATATGGATGCCGACTGGACCGATGGCGTTTATCCGGAAGGAAGTGCCATTTATTTCACCGCCGATGGAAAACAGCTTAATGCATGGCAAACTACGCAGTTTTATTGTGCAGAACTTGCGCGGATGGGGTATCGGCTGGAAAATGATTATTCTTCCAATTTTGCCATTTTCAACGAATCTTCACAGGAAAATATTTTTGTTATTCCTATGAGTAAAACCCTGTACACTAACCAGATGCAATATCTTTTCCGCTCTCGTCATTATAATCATGCCAAGGCCTACGGGCTGGGAGGTGAAAACGGATCGAGTGCAGCACTCGAAGTTTTGCAGACTTTCGGCTACGGGACTGATGCGGTAGATCCTCGTTTTGAGTATTGTTATTTTGCAGATGAAGTGTACGATTTGCAAGGCAATCCTGTACTGCTCGACAACGGTGAACCTTTAATTTATTATCCTGACAAAGTAGCCCTCGATGTATCGAATACAGAATATGAGCAGACAGCGGGTGCCCGTATGAAGAAATATGAGGTAGACAATACGGCATTAAAAGATGGTAAGCTGATGGATAATGATATCGTACTGTTCCGTTATGCAGATGTATTGCTGATGATGAGTGAAGCTAAAGTAAGAAACGGTGAAGACGGTACTGCTGAATTGAATGAAGTACGTGGCAGGGTAGGAGCTCCTTACCGTGAGGCAACTCTCGATAACCTGCTGTCCGAAAGGCAACTGGAGCTTGCGTGGGAAGGGTGGCGCCGTCAAGATTTGATCCGCTTCCATCAGTTTACTCGTTCTTACAGCTTCCGTCCCCAGCTTCCCGGCGAGGCGGATGGCTATACTACTGTTTTTCCGATTCCGGCAAAAGTTATTGATATGAACGGATTACTGAAGCAAAATCCGGGATATTGATAGAATGAGGGCAGGAAAGATGCCCTCATTTAAAACATAATGCAGACTTTCATTCAGAAAAATCTAAGTGGCTGAATGACAATATAAAGGCTTCTCTTTTAAAAGCTCTGCTTCTGTGAATAAATTTGTGCTGATGTTTTCTGAAAATTTGTACAAAAAATAAAATCTTTTGTACAAATTTTCAGTAACACGTGCCGAAGATTTTTCTACTCCTGACGGGATGATGATTAAAATCTATTGTTGTCCCTCTTTTCGTGGCAAGGCGTTTCGGAAAAACGCCTTCTTCTGCTTTTCGAAACCTTGCTGGTGAAATCACTTTTCAGCTAAATTTTTATAATTCTTGTCAAATGGTTCTAAACGAGAAATGCTCGCAAATCAGTCTGAAAACAGTCGGATTTGATGGAGTGTAAAATAATCAAAATTGCTCTCTGTATATTACAAAATGAAGACAAAATGCGGTTTTTTGTAACTTATAAACAATTATATAAAGAATTTTTTCCGTAATAACCCGCTTGAAATTGTTTATTTCCATTCTTTTTTATTTAATTTTGCAGTCAAATTTATAAAACCATTTTTTATAACCCAATATGGCTAATTTAATAAAATTGCGTAAAGGTCTTGACATTAACCTGAAAGGCAAGGCGACTGCTGAAGTGGTAGCTGTAAAAGAGCCGGGATTCTATGCGTTGGTTCCCGATGATTTTACAGGTGTAACACCTAAGGTCGTAGTGAAGGAACAGGAATATGTTATGGCCGGAGGACCCTTGTTTATTGACAAGAATCATCCTGAAGTGAAATTTGTTTCGCCCGTAAGCGGCGTAGTAACCAGTGTGGAGCGTGGAGCTCGCCGTAAAGTGATGAGCATTACGGTTGAAGCAGCTGCAGAACAGGACTTCCAGGAGTTTGGCAAGAAAGACGTTGCCAAGATGGATGCCGCTGCAGTAAAGGAACTGTTGCTGGAAAGTGGTATGTTTGCTTTCTTCAGACAGCGTCCGTATGATGTCATTGCCGATCCTACAGTTGCTCCGAGAGCAATTTTCGTATCAGCGTTCGACAGCAATCCGCTTGCTCCTGATTTTGAATTTGCCCTGAAAGGTGAAGAAGCAAATTTCCAGACAGGACTTGATGCTTTGGCAAAAATTGCCAAGACTTACCTGAGTATTAGTGTAAAACAAAGTGCTGCAGCTCTGACACAGGCTAAGAACGTGACTGTGACAGTGTTCGACGGACCTCATCCTGCAGGCAATGTAGGTGTACAGATTAACCACATTGCTCCTGTAAATAAAGGTGAAACCGTATGGACAATCGATCCGCAGGCTGTAATTTTTATCGGTCGTCTGCTGAATACCGGACGTGTAGACATGACTCGTACGGTTGCTGTAACAGGCTCTGAAGTGAAGAAGGCTGCTTATTGCAAGCTGAAAGTAGGTGCATGTCTGACAAATGTTTTTGCCGGTAATGTAAATAATGGAAAAGAACTGCGCTATATCAGCGGTAACGTACTGACTGGTAAGCAGATTTCTGCCAACGGATTCCTTGGCGCATTCCATAGCCAGGTAACAGTTATTCCTGAAGGTAACGATGTACACGAAATGCTGGGATGGATCATGCCTCGTCTTGATCAGTTCAGCACCAGCCGCTCTTATTTCAGTTGGCTGATGGGTAAGAAGGAATACACACTGGATGCTCGTGTAAAAGGTGGCGAACGTCACATGATTATGTCTAACGAGTATGACAAGGTATTGCCGATGGACATCATGCCCGAATATTTGATAAAAGCAATCATTGCCGGAGATATTGACCGCATGGAACAACTGGGTATCTACGAAGTTGCTCCTGAAGACTTCGCTCTGTGTGAGTTCGTTTGCTCTTCTAAGATGGAATTGCAGCGTATCGTTCGCGAAGGACTGGATATGCTCCGTCGTGAAATGTGCTAATACTAACTAAAAGATTAATAGAATATAAATGAAAGCGCTAAGAAATTATCTAGATAAGATAAAGCCAAACTTTGAAGAGGGCGGCAAATATCATGCTTTTCGTTCTGTGTTCGATGGTTTCGAAACATTCTTGTTTGTTCCGAGTACTACTTCGAAGACAGGTACGCACATCCACGATGCGATTGATAGCAAACGTATCATGTCACTCGTGGTTATTGCATTGATTCCGGCACTGTTGTTCGGTATGTACAATGTCGGTTATCAGCATTATGTTCATGCAGGCATCAGCGGTAGCTTTATCGAAATGTTTGCTTACGGTTTCCTGGCTGTTCTGCCGAAAATTATTGTTTCTTATGTAGTAGGTCTGGGAATCGAATTCGTCGTAGCACAATGGAAGAAGGAAGAAATTCAGGAAGGTTTCCTGGTTTCTGGTATGTTGATTCCGATGATTGTTCCTGTAGACTGTCCGTTGTGGATGCTTGCTGTTGCAACAGCATTCTCTGTAATCTTCGCTAAGGAAGTATTCGGTGGTACAGGTATGAATATCTTTAACCCGGCTTTGATTACTCGTGCATTCTTGTTCTTTGCTTATCCTACCAAGATGTCGGGTGATGCTGTATGGGTATCAGGTGACAGTATCTTCGGTCTGGGTAAGACTGTTGACGGACTGACTGCTGCAACTCCTCTGGGTGTTGCCAAGGTTGCTGAATGTCCTGCTTTCTCATGGGACATGGTTACTGGTCTGATTCCGGGTTCTATCGGTGAAACAAGCGTAATCGCCATCGCAATCGGTGCTGTTATCTTGTTGTGGACTGGTGTAGCAAGCTGGAAGACAATGTTGTCTGTGTTTGTTGGTGGAGCTGTAATGGGATGGATTTTCAATACGATTGGTCCTGATACCGGTGTTGCTCACATGCCGTGGTACGAACACTTGTGCTTGGGCGGCTTCTGCTTTGGTGCAGTGTTTATGGCTACTGACCCGGTAACTTCTTCACGTACAGAAAACGGTAAGTTTGTATATGGCTTCCTGATTGGTGCCATGGCAATCATTATCCGTGTATTGAATCCGGGTTATCCTGAAGGTATGATGCTGGCTATCCTGTTGATGAATATCTTTGCACCGCTGATCGACTACGTTGTAGTTCAGAACAATATTTCTCGTCGTGCGAAACGTGCTATGTCTAACAAATAAAAACCGAATATACAATGAATACTAATAGTAACTCTTATACTATCATTTATGCTTCGGTAATGGTTGTTATCGTAGCATTCTTGCTGGCTTTCGTTAACTCTTCTCTGCGCGATATTCAGGGAAAGAACGTAGAGCTTGATACAAAGAAGCAGATTCTCTCTTCACTGGGCATCAAGGATGTACAGGATGCAGAAGCTGAATTTGCCAAAGTTGTGAAGTCTGATATGGTTGTTGCCGAAGACGGAACACTTACTCCGTATGAAGGTGCTTTTGTTACTGCATACGAAAAAGAATATAAGGAAAACGGTCGTGCTCACCTGTTCGTTTGCGAAATAGACGGTCAGACTAAATATGTCATTCCTGTTTACGGTGCCGGACTTTGGGGAGCTATCTGGGGATATGTTGCACTGAATGAAGATAAGAATTCTGTTTACGGAACTTATTTCTCTCATGCTTCAGAAACTCCGGGTCTGGGAGCTGAGATTGCTACAGAACACTTCCAGAACGAATTTAAAGATAAAAATGTGATGGAGAATGGTGCCATCGGTCTGGGTGTTGTAAAGAATGGTAAGGTTGAAAAACCGGAATTCCAGGTAGATGGTATTTCCGGAGGTACAATTACTTCTCTTGCTGTAGACAAGATGCTGAAAGACTGTATGGGACAATACACCAAGTTTTTAACTACTAACGAATAAAAGGAGGAGATAATAATATGGGAAGTTTATTTTCAGCTAAAAATAGAGAAGTATTTTCTACTCCGTTGGGCTTGAATAACCCGGTGACCGTACAGGTATTGGGTATCTGTTCTGCACTGGCAGTTACTTCTAAGTTGGAGCCTGCTATCGTAATGGGACTTTCTGTTACCATTATTACAGCTTTCTCTAACGTTGTGATTTCGTTGATCCGTAAAACAATTCCTAACCGTATCCGTATTATCGTGCAGTTGGTTGTTGTTGCCGCATTGGTAACTATTGTAAGTGAATTGTTGAAGGCTTTTGCTTACGATGTAAGTGTACAGTTGTCTGTATACGTTGGTCTGATTATTACCAACTGTATCCTGATGGGACGTCTGGAAGCATTTGCCATGGCTAATGGTCCGTGGGAATCTTGTTTGGATGGTATCGGAAACGGTCTTGGATATGCAAAGATTCTGGTAATGGTTGCATTTATCCGTGAATTGCTTGGTTCTGGTACATTGCTTGGTTTCAACATTCTGAACTATGATGCAATAAAGAGCGCTGGCTATGTAAACAATGGTTTGATGCTGATGCCTCCTATGGCATTGATCATCGTAGCATGTCTTATTTGGTATCAGCGTGCTAAACACAAAGAATTGCAAGATAAAGAATAATAGTTATTCAATGAAGGACTTGTTCGTAGACGGGGTTTTCTCGTTTTGCGGAAGGTTCTCAATTAAAACAAGATTATGGAACATTTTATAAGTTTATTAGTCCGCTCTATCTTTGTGGACAATATGATTTTTGCATTCTTCTTGGGTATGTGTTCATATCTGGCTGTATCGAAGAATGTAAAGACCGCACTGGGACTGGGTATTGCCGTTACCTTCGTGCTGGTGGTTACACTGCCGGTGAACTATCTGCTCCAGACTAAGGTGCTGGCTGCTGATGGTATTCTGGGTATCGATTTGAGCTTCTTGAGCTTCATCCTCTTTATTGCCGTGATTGCCGCTATTGTACAGTTGGTTGAAATGATCGTAGAACGTTTCAGTCCTTCACTGTATGCTTCACTGGGTATATTCTTGCCGTTGATTGCTGTAAACTGTGCTATCATGGGTGCTTCACTGTTCATGCAGCAGCGTATCAACCTGACTCCGTCGGACTCTAAGTTCATCGGTGATGTATGGGATTCAATTTCTTATGCATTGGGTTCAGGTCTGGGCTGGTTGCTGGCTATTGTGGGCTTGGCTGCTATTCGTGAAAAGATGGCTTACTCTGATGTACCTGCTCCGTTGAGAGGCTTGGGTATCACATTTATCACTGTAGGTCTGATGGCAATGGCATTTATGTGTTTCTCTGGTTTGAACATCTAATAGGAAAGGAATAGACAATGGATATGAATTTTATTTTAGCAAGCATTGGAGTATTCCTGGTGACTATTCTGGTGCTGGTAGTCATCTTGCTGGTGGCAAAGAAGTTTCTCGTTGCTTCCGGTAATGTAAAATTGACTATCAACGGCGATAAAGAAATGGAAGTAGAGTCTGGCTCTACATTGCTGAATACATTGGCTGTAAACGGAGTGTTCTTGCCATCTGCTTGTGGTGGTAAGGGCTCTTGCGGACAGTGTAAATGTCAGGTCGTAGAAGGTGGAGGAGAAATCCTGCCTTCTGAAGTGAGCCACTTCAGCCGCAAACAGCAGAAAGACCACTGGCGTCTGGGCTGTCAGGTGAAGGTGAAAGGTGACTTGTCTATCAAGGTGCCTGAGTCTGTAATGGGCGTAAAAGAATACGAATGTACGGTTATCTCTAACAAGAACGTGGCTACCTTTATCAAGGAATTCAAGGTACAGTTGCCTAAGGGTGCTCACATGGACTTCATTCCGGGTTCTTATGCTCAGATTAAGATTCCTAAATATGAAATGGATTATGACAAGGATATCGATAAAGATCTTATCGGTAAGGAATACTTGCCTTCATGGGAAAAATTCGGTTTGTTTAAGCTGAAATGTAAAAACGAGGAAGAAACAATCCGTGCTTACTCAATGGCTAACTATCCGGCTGAAGGTGATGTGTTCATGTTGACCGTTCGTATCGCTACTCCGCCGTTCAAACCAGACCGTAGCGGATTTATGGATGTAATGCCGGGTATCGCTTCTTCTTATATCTTTACCCTGAAACCAGGTGATAAGGTATTGATGAGTGGTCCTTACGGTGACTTCCACCCGATCTTCAACTCTAAGAAGGAAATGATCTGGGTAGGTGGTGGTGCCGGTATGGCTCCGCTTCGTGCACAGATTATGCATATGACTCGTACTCTGAATACGAGAGATCGTGAACTTCATTACTTCTACGGTGCTCGTGCATTGAATGAAGTATTCTATCTGCAAGACTTCTTGCAGTTGGAAAAGGACTTCTCGAATTTCCACTTCCATTTGGCACTCGACCGTCCGGATCCGGCAGCCGATGCAGCGGGCGTGAAGTATACTCCGGGATTCGTTCATCAGGTTATGTACAACACTTACCTGAAAGATCACGAAGCTCCAGAAGACATCGAATACTACATGTGTGGTCCTGGTCCGATGTCAAAAGCTGTGGTTAACATGCTTGATAGCCTGGGCGTAGAAAGCTCTTCTATCATGTACGATAACTTCGGTGGATAATCTGACAAGTTTCTAAACACTAATAAAAAAAGCCTTTGATGTAAGTCAAAGGCTTTTTTTATTAATAGATATTTATTCTTTCTCCATTTCTATATTATAAATAACCGGATCATATTTGTTGATTTTTCCTGTACCTAAGTCAATCAGGAATCCTGGCCAGAATAATATATTCCACAATGATTTTGCATTGAAAGCCGATTCTATGACAAAAGGAGTGTTTTTATAACCCTCTTTCTTGGCTATAATGGTTTTATCGGAAAGTTTCTTCTTTAACTTGATTGTAGTAGATTCTCCTTCTTTGATTTCTGCAAGTTTTACATTATTTGTTGCATCATACAGTTTGATTCCATTTTCTCCTGTAATGGTTATGGGCTGTTGCGAACTGGAGAAGATACTCATACATGATGACAGTCCTAATAGAGGAATTGCCAGCGTTAATAAAATAACATGTTTCTTCATATTGACTTCTTTTGGTTTTATTGTATGCAAAAATAGGATATTTTTAAGGTTTGTCAAAACGGTGATGCTCCTTTTGGGGAAGTGTATTGTTGTGGGTAAGCAATAATCTTCAATATGGGAACTTTATGTATATGATTTTGCTATGTATCGCATTTCAAAAAGTCAATGATTTAATTGAAATAATAACTTGATGTTACAAAAGTGTTGCATTGATACCTGTTATGATATGGTTCGTTTGATTTATATCAATAAATGATATGTGTAATGCATTTTTAAGTAGATTCATTTGTATGTTGTAGAATATATTTTCTACCTTTGTTGCGGTAAAAGGATTGAGCTCAAGCTAAACTAGATTTAATAAGTATAAGTATTTAAGGTAACAAAGTTTTTAGGTAACATTAAAATTAGGTATTATGAGAAAATTAGGATTTACATTAGTAGCGGCATTGACTTTTTCTGTTTCTGTATTTGCTAACGGTGCAAATGATACAATTAAGGTTACTGAAAAATGGGATGGCGCTATTAACAAGGCGAAATTGACACAGTATTTGAAACTTTCTTCTCAGCAGCATGAAGAAGTTGCTAATATTTGCGACTATTTTCAGGAACAGATGAAAGTGGCAAACAACTCAAAGAAAGACAGTGATCAGAAGATACGTAATGCGGTTTACGGAAATCTGAAGCTGATGAAAGGTACTTTGACTGAAAAGCAGTACAGCGATTATTTGCGCCTGATGGCAATGACATTACGCAATAAGGGTATTGATATTGAGAAATAATACAAGCGTTATATAAAGAATCACCCCGGACAGACAATATACTTGTTTTGTTCGGGGTGATTGTTTTTTTATCTCTTCAGGACAATAAGAACTATATCTCCCGGTTCTATCTTGCCGGTAAATATAGTTCTTGTTGCTTGTCTTTTTTAAGTGGAAATCTTTTAATCTTGATGGAATTTTAGGACTTGTCTTTTAATAAGTCTTCAAGCCGCAGCAGTTCGTCTCTGTATTGGGCAGCTTCAATGAAGTTGAGTTTTTTAGCAGCTTCTTGCATAAGTTTCCGCGTACGTTCCATACTCTTTTGTAACTGCTCTTTTGACATGTATTGCACAATTGGGTCGGCAGCAGCATGCGTTTGCTCAGGACTGTCTGTATATGCCTTAAGTTCCTTGCTGTTCGGATTTGCTTCTCCTCCTGTGTTGTCAAGCAGTGCGTCATTTCTGGCTTTTTTAATCTGCTGGGGAGTAATACCATGTGCTTCGTTGTAGGCCAGCTGTTTTTCTCGCCGGCGGTTTGTCTCATCGATGGTTTGTTTCATGCTGTCAGTTATTTTATCTGCATACATGATAACTTTTCCGTTTACATTTCGGGCCGCACGTCCAGCTGTCTGCGTAAGTGAACGGTGGGAGCGAAGAAAGCCTTCTTTGTCGGCGTCTAAAATGGCAACAAGTGAAACCTCCGGCAAATCCAGTCCTTCTCTCAGCAGATTCACTCCGACCAATACATCGTAAACACCTTGTCGAAGATCTTCCATGATACGTACACGTTCTAATGTTTCCACTTCACTATGTATATAAGTGCAACGAATGTTATGGCGAAGCAGGTAATCGGTTAATTCTTCCGCCATGCGTTTGGTTAGTGTTGTGACAAGGACACGTTCTTCCTGTTCAATGCGTTGCTGGATTTCTTCCATTAAGTCATCTACCTGATTCATGCTGGGACGTACCTCTATTATCGGATCGAGAAGTCCTGTCGGTCGGATTACTTGTTCTACCACTACACCTTCGCTCTGTATCAATTCATAGTCGGCCGGAGTTGCACTTACATAAATAACCTGCTTGGCCAGTTCCTGAAATTCTTCAAACTTTAAGGGACGGTTATCCATGGCAGCAGGTAAGCGGAAACCATATTCCACCAAGTTCTCTTTACGGGCCCGGTCGCCTCCGTACATGGCGCGTATCTGCGGAACACTTACGTGGCTTTCGTCTATGACGATCAGGAAATCTTTGGGAAAGAAGTCCAGCAGACAGTAAGGACGGCTTCCCGGCTCCCGTCCATCGAAGTAACGCGAATAGTTTTCGATGCCGGAACAATGCCCCAATTCCCGAAGCATTTCCATGTCATAGGTGACACGTTCATATAAGCGTTTAGCTTCATAGGTTTTACCTTGTTCTTCGAAAAAAGCAACCTGTTTGGTCAGGTCATCTTCTATCTGATGAATAGCCCGTAGTGTACTTTCTTTTGTTGTCATGAAAAGGTTGGCAGGGTATATCTTATATTCATCGAAACTTCCTATCCGGTGGCCGGAAACGGGATCTATTTCTTCAATGGCATCAATCTCGTCATCCCAGAACATGACACGTAGCAGATTATCTGTATAAGCAAGATAAATGTCGACAGTATCCCCTTTTACACGAAAATTGCCTCGGTTCAATTCTATGTCATTGCGTACATACAAGCTATCTACCAATCGGCGCAGAAAAACATTTCTATCCAGCAGTTTGCCTTTTTTGACTTCTATTACATTGTTATAGAAATCGGCAGGATTTCCCATACCATAAATGCACGACACTGACGAGATAACAATGACATCGTTTCTTCCAGAAAGTAATGCAGACGTAGCGGCAAGACGTAATTTGTCTATTTCTTCATTGATGGCGAGATCTTTCTCTATATAAGTATCGGTGGAAGGTAAATATGCTTCCGGTTGGTAATAATCATAATAAGATACATAATATTCTACGGCATTATGTGGGAAAAAACTCTTGAACTCTCCATATAATTGTGCCGCCAGAGTTTTATTATGGCTTAATATCAATGTCGGTTTATTGATATTCTTGACAACATTCGCTATTGTGAATGTCTTGCCAGAGCCGGTGACACCCAGTAGCGTTTGTGCCGGGACACCTGCTTTAACTCCCTCTGTAAGTTGTGCGATAGCTTCCGGCTGGTCTCCGGTTGGCTGATATTCTGATACAAGTTCGAAGTTCATTATGTATATATTTTAATAGGAGTGTAAAAATACACATTATTTTCATCTGATGGCGCAGGAGTGTAAATTTTGTATTAAAAAACATTGAGTTATTGCATTATTCGTCGGAAAAGAGTACTTTTGCACATCTATATTGATAAACATGAAAAAGTACATCGTTATGGCTATCCTTTCTGCTGGGGTTTTGTCTTCATGCGGAGAGTACAATAAAGTGCTGAAGTGCACGGACAACGAATATAAATATGAAGCTGCAAAAAGTTATTTTGCTAAAGGACAAAACAGTAAAGCTGCTACTCTTCTCGAAGATCTTGCCTTGATAATGAAGGGAACGAGCAATGCGGAGGAGTCAGCGTATATGTTGGCGATGACTTACTATAATCAGGGAGATTATATAACAGCTTCTCATTATTTTAATACATATTATACGACTTATCCTCGCGGAACGTATACAGAATTGGCCCGTTTCTACAGTGGAAAAGCTTTGTATTTGGATACGCCGGAGCCTCGTCTGGATCAGAGCAGTACCTATAAAGCTATTGAGGAATTGCAGATGTTTATGGAATATTTCCCTGAAAGTGACCGTAAGGAACTGGCTCAGAACATGATTTTTGAGTTGCAGGATAAGCTGGTAGAAAAAGAATTCTTGTCAGCTAAGTTATATTATGATTTAGGATCGTATACAGGTAATACGGTGTATAGTAGTACAGGTAATAATTATCTGGCAGCCGTAGTTACTGCGCAGAATATTTTACGTGAATATCCTTATACAAAGAGACGGGAAGATCTTTCCATTTTGATTTTACGTGCAAAGTATGACATGGCAAAGGAAAGTGTTCCTGAAAAGAAGGAAGACCGTATGCGTGAAACAATCGATGAATATTATGCATTTATCAATGAGT
Source organism: Phocaeicola sp. (assembly GCF_057861905.1). Taxonomy (NCBI): domain Bacteria; kingdom Pseudomonadati; phylum Bacteroidota; class Bacteroidia; order Bacteroidales; family Bacteroidaceae; genus Phocaeicola; species Phocaeicola sp. Next base: position 29,707 of record NZ_DBMACV010000001.1, read on the forward strand.
TCCCGGAAAGTAAGTATAAAAATGAGGTGGAACAAATTTTTAAAGATGCAAGTAAATTTGTGAAAGACGAAAATTAATCAAGGTTTATAATTAAATAAAAAATTATGGATTACAAAAAGACAAACGCTCCTACCAATACCGTAACTCGTGACTTGATGGAACTGTGTGAAGATACTGGTAATATCTATGAAACAGTTGCAATCATCGGTAAACGTGCAAACCAGATTGCGGTAGAAATGAAGAATGACTTGTCAAAGAAATTACAAGAATTTGCTTCTTACAACGATAATCTGGAGGAAGTATTCGAGAACAGAGAGCAGATTGAAATTTCACGTTATTATGAAAAACTGCCGAAACCTACTTTGATTGCTACTCAGGAGTATATAGAAGGTAAGGTATATTACAGAAATCCTGCTAAAGAAAAAGAAAAACTGCAATAAGGATATATTGTTTAAACACAGAAACGCATATCGCTACAGTGTATTTTCAGTATGGGTGATAATGCGCTTCTGTGTTTTTTTATTTATCCTTTCTCCTTTAAATTATTCTTTTATTATGATACAACGTATTCAGACTGTTTATTTACTTATCGTTGCCATATTGATGGTAGTGATGATGTCTTTCCCTGTCGGCCATTTTTATACGGACACAAGTGTTTCGGATATGACAAATCTTGCAGTAGTAGCACCGGATGGAAACATGAACTATGCACCGTGGGCTTTATTTGCTATTCTTGTGGTCGTAGCATTCGTATCGCTTATTACTATTTTCCTTTATAGAAAACGTATGTTACAGATTCGCCTGACATTGTTCAGTAGCATTGTACTGATAGGTTATTATGTAACTGTGGCGGCTTTTGTTTGGGGAACATTAAAAGATTGTGGAAGCTTTACGCCTGCATGGACATTGTGCCTTCCTCTTATTTCAATTATATTGAATTGGTTGGCTATTCGTGCTATTGGAAAAGATGAAATGTTGGTAAAGGCATACGAACGCTTACGCTAAATATAGTAATTTAGGAATAGACTTATATTTATCCCGACAAGTTAAGGTGGTTATATTATCCTTGGCTTTGTCGGGATTTTTGTTTTATTGGGGAATCATGATATGCTGGCTTGTTAGAATATGGAACCTTTATGCTGTATTTTTATTATTTCTGTTACGTTCGGTAGAAATCGGTAGAAGCAGATAGGTTCTGATAACTCCCTTTGCCGGAAAGAAAGCCGAGTGAAGCTAAGTATTTATTACAAAGAATGGAAATTTGTACCAGATTATCCTTCCATAGACAGCGATACTTGTATAAGACAGGGATAAGTCAAGAGAATTGAAACTGAGAAATGTTACTCAAAAATGCAATAGAGTACTAATGTATAATACATTCAATTTATTACGCTTAGTTGTTACAGTCAATGAGATTGTTGCAACAGTGAGTGAATGTGATAAATATAGTTCTGATTCAGTCATTTTGAACGAATAGAATCAGTAAAAGATAGAAATGGCATTATTACTGATGTCAATTTATACAACTATTATTGGCACTAAAGATTATTTTGTGTATATAAAAATAGGATTCAGTTGTAAGTTCTTTGTATATTTAGGCTCTGTTTTGATAACAGAAGTAATAATTTGTTTATCGTCAATTTAAGGGTAAAAGGGCTAAAGCTATTGGGTGGAATTAGAAGGGCTGCGCTATTTTAAAGGGGAACGTAGGATTTTCTAATAAAAAGAATGGAATGCTTTTGGGGCTTATTTTATAGCAGTATGAATATTTTTTCTGGTTTACTTGCTGAATTTACTGTTTTAAGAGGACAAGTTTCTAAAGAAATATGTAAATGAGTATGATATAATATTTGAAAATAAAATTAATGATGGATAAAATTAAAGACATTGAATACGAGGAACTTGTACAGTTCTGCCAAGAGGGGCTATACACCATGGTCGATTATATTGAGTTGCAAATTGATTTATACTACGACTGGTACGAATGGCTGGCTTTCCATGACCTTCCCAGGAATGAGCGAACTGCATCTCAGTATTTGGAATATTTTGAAGATCAAATTTATATTTAATAAAACCTATCTCATCTCAAAATAAAAACAAAGTGTTATGAAAATTCGAGATTACATGATTATTAGTGTTTTACCACTATTCTTGGCGGCTTGCCAGACAGACAAAATTCCTGTTCCGGAAAAGAATACTGACAATACCGAACAGACAGATGATACCGATCAGCCGGAGGATGAACCGGAAGATAAACCGGTTAACGAAGAACTTCTGCTCGGGTTGGATGCAACCCTGAAAAATATGGTAGAATCAAGAAAGGGGGTTATCAACGCATGGCAGTCGGGTAATGAAATAGGTCTGTACACGGAAAATAAAAATCTGAAGTATACCTATGACGGCAGCAAGTGGATTGCGGCAGAGCAATATGAGGTTCAGAAAGAACAGACCGTTTATGCCTATCATCCCTATACGGAAAATGTCGACATGCCTTATGTTCCTGTGGACCTGACACGTCAGGAGGACGTTATGTACGGGCAGTGTATCGTTACACCTGATTTCCCTACTGCAAAGCCTGAAATGAAACATGCCCTTTCACTTATCAGGGTAAAGCTGCTGCGCGATGAGTATATGGGAACCGGGCTGGTTACAGATGTAACTGTACGGAACGTGAACTCTCATCTGGCTATGGATGTGGTTTATGGAAACATCGCCTATCCGGATGCTCAGAAATGTGATATTCCTATAGGAGGTGGGTTTATGCTTAATGATGCCAATCCAACCGTGTCTGAAGCAATTCTTCCGCCCCTCTACCATCCGGATGGAGTATCACTTTCATTCAAGCTGGACGGGAAGGAAATGAACTATACTTTCCCCTCTTGGCACGACTGGGAGGCTGGTAACATCTATACCTATACAATTAAGATTAAGGGAGCTTACAATGCTGAAATTAACAAGGAAGATGTTCCCATAGATGTGGAGTACTGGAGCCAGTTCGGTAAGACAGATGAAATTGTCCTTAAAAATGTTGATTATACGGACTTTGAAAATATGTTTTTTATCCGTCCTAATTACACACAGTTCGGGTATGATTGTTACCAGAACGAAGGCAAGCCGTTCGGTCTGTTCTATACTCATGCTGGCAGTGAACCGTTTGAAGGAAAGTTACGTTTCGTATTTATGCAGGGCGGACAGATCGTGGAGAAGTTTCAGCCTATTGACATCAAGATACAGGGTGATTGGGACGGAAAAAAGATTCAGTGTTACGTGACTTCAGCACCCGGTACATACCAGCTTGTACCGCTGTTTCAGCGAAATGGAGAATCTACCTGGTTTAAGGCATTGGGTTATGATCAAAATAGTTCGGATGCGGAGTGGATGTACGAGGTGAAGGCTCCAGCACCGGATAACCTGCCGGCATTAAGGGATATTTTGCTGGAGAAAGAAGGGGATAATACGAATTTCTTAGGTTATGATATTCCATATAATGAAGCTTTTAATGTAGTTTATACTTTGTCCAATAAGGGGAAGAAAGCCCTCAAAGGAGAGGTTAAGGCTGTCTGGGAGCGTGAGTTCAAGCTCAAGTCAAATTCCTATCGGCCGAGTACGCAGAAGCAGAATACCACCAATGATGTGCAGTGGGCGGATGAAATCGGCAGGGTGAGTGTGGATATTCAGCCTGGCATTCGTTACTGGAAAGGAATCATGGAGTGTAAGGTAACTAAATACTATGCTAAGCCGACAGACAGTTATGGCAATGAATATGCTGGGCCAGTAATTCATTTGTATTGGAAGCCGGAGGGTTCATCCGAGTGGACGCTGCTCCGTCTGGATGCGGATTATCTGTTCAATAACGATTATCAGGGAGCAGATGTTTGGGACGAAACATTGAATTACATTAATGTATCTCTTGCAGGCTGGTATAATTGATAACTCGAATTTTCTATACATCTAATTTAATTTTCCCCGCTGCAGTGATGCACTGGGGTTTTCTTTTTTTATGGGGTAATGAGGTTGATGAAATATTGGTAAATAAAATATAGAATTATCATTATAGATTAATCATATGTAATGATTCTCTTCTCTTTATTAGTGTGATATTCTTGATTCTGTTTTCAATCTATAATGTTTAGATCATCATTTTGTTTTCTCATTTGGTTATTTCGCAGAGATATTAAAAGTCTTTGACTGATTTTGATAAGGGTTAATTCACTTTGGATATTATATATATTACTTGAAAATTTGGTCTATTCCTTTATTTATTCAGCTTATTGTGGACTTATATAATAAATGTTATTCGGATTTTATTAGAAATATAATAATTAATATTATTAATCTTTTGTTTATTTTATAAATGTGTTTATATTTGTGCTGAAAACATAGTAAAGCTGCTAAGAAAGCTATGAAGAATATGAAAACAAAGGGTTGGAGAGATTTCTTAAAGGAATCTGTATTGGCAGACACTCCGTTGTTGGTGATGCCATCTTTGCTTCAAGCTTCGCCTGATGGAATGGAATATCTGGTTGCTATACCAGTTGATGATGTAATTGGGTTGATAGTTCCTAAGTCGAACGGATTGAAGATTATAGGTACTTTTCTCGATGAAATATCGCATGATATTCCTCATCAGAATTTCCCTCTTGTGAAGTTTAATAAGCCATATATGAAATTTGAACTGGTAAGTATGCAGGTTATGACGAAAGCACTACGTCTGGGTTCTCTTATTTTATGAATCCACAGTTGACTTATCTACAGGTATTTTCATTTATATACTAAATATAAAATATTTCGAAATCAAATAATATTTAATAGGTATTTTTCAATAAGCCATCGCTCATCTTTGTTTCGTCTGTTTCTTATTGTCCTTAGTTGTTGATACTGTTGACTTTAATCTGTGAAACTGAAACGAAACTCCTGCTGTTTGCTCGGAATGCTCCGATGGCTGAAAGTATAAATTTAATAATGATAAAGTCGAATATAAATTATTCTTATTCGATTATGATTGTATCGAGTGGCTTCTTGTTCAGATATGACAGAACAGTCCATTCCCCAAAATGACTAAAAGGCAACCATGCTGATAGCTGGAAGTATCGGTAAGTTGACTGAAAACATAAAACGTTATTGGATAAAAGTTATCGACCTAATAAATATATTATTATGAATTTCAAAAGATTAGCAGAACAGTACAAAACAGAACTTATGGAGAGTGTTCTTCCTTTCTGGTTACAGCATTCTCAGGATAAGGAGTTTGGCGGCTATTTCACTTGCCTGAAGCGCAATGGTGAAGTGTTTGATACGGATAAGTTTATCTGGTTGCAAGGCCGTGAAGTCTGGATGTTTTCCATGCTCTATAATAAGGTAGAGAAACGACAGGAGTGGCTCGACTGTGCCATTCAGGGTGGTGAGTTCCTGAGAAAGTACGGTCACGACGGTAATTACAACTGGTATTTCTCGCTCGACCGTGAAGGGCATCCTTTGGTAGAACCTTATAATATTTTCTCTTATACGTTTGCTACAATGGCTTTCGGACAGTTAAGTTTAGCTACCGGCAAGCAGGAATATGCTGATATTGCCAAGAAGACTTTCGACATCATTCTGTCGAAGGTGGATAATCCGAAGGGTAAATGGAACAAACTCCATCCCGGTACTCGCGATTTGAAAGGTTTCGCCCTGCCCATGATTCTCTGTAATCTGGCATTGGAAATCGAACATTTGCTCGATGAAGATTTCTTGGTGAAGACTATGGATACCTGCATCCATGAGGTGATGGATGTATTTTATCGTCCTGAATTAGGAGGTATTATTGTGGAGAATGTGCTGGCCGACGGTTCATTGTCCAACTCTTTCGAAGGTCGTCAGGTTACTCCCGGTCATGCCATTGAGGCTATGTGGTTTATTATGGATTTGGGCAAACGTCTGAATCGTCCCGACTTGATAGAGAAGGCAAAGAACATTACACTGACCATGCTCAACTATGGCTGGGACAAACAGTACGGTGGTATCTACTATTTCATGGATCGTCTGGGTAATCCTCCTCAGCAGCTGGAATGGGACCAGAAACTGTGGTGGGTACATATCGAAACGTTGATTTCATTGCTGAAGGGTTATTGTCTGACGGGTGATAAACAATGTTTGGAATGGTTCGAGAAAGTGCATGACTATGTATGGTCTCACTTCAAAGACCAGAAATATCCCGAATGGTATGGCTACCTGAACCGTCGCGGTGAGGTGCTGTTGCCTTTGAAGGGTGGCAAATGGAAAGGTTGTTTTCATGTTCCCCGCGGATTGTATCAGTGCTGGAAAGTGTTGGAAGAATTAAGTGAAAAGTGTTAGTCAAAGAAATATTATTAATTAAAAAAACGGACTTATGAGAGACTTTATCAAAGATCCTATAGGAAGTTTTAGGTGGATGAGAATTCTTTCATTCTCATTATTGATGCTCTTATTATATCCTTTGGGCATTCATGCACAGGATATAACTTTGACGGGAATGGTATCGGATGATACTGGAGAAGGCTTGCTGGGTGTGAGCGTGTTGGTAAAAGGTACCGGTAATGGTACGATTACGAATGTTGAAGGAAAGTATTCGTTGAAAGTAAAAAGCAGTGATGTAGTTGTCTTTTCTTTTGTCGGCATGAAGACGAAAGAGTACAAAGTGGCTGGGCGCACGGTCATTAATGTACAGATGAAGGCTGATGCTGAGTTGCTTGATGAAGTAGTTGTCGTTGGTTATGGTACGCAAAAGAAAAGTTCATTGACCAGTGCCGTTTCAGCCATGAAAGGTGAGGAGTTGCTGAAGGCACCATCTACCAATGTATCTCAGTTGCTGGGTGGCCGGTTGCCGGGTATTTCTTCAGTGCAAGAGTCTGGAGAACCGGGCTTGGACCAGGCTTCTTTGAAGATTCGTGGCTCTATCTATAATGTAGCTTACATTGTGGATGGTTTCCCTGTAGACAATATCAATGACCTCGACCCGAACGACATTGAAAGTGTATCTGTTCTGAAGGATGGTGCATCGGCTGCCGTATACGGTCTGAAGGGTGCCGGTGGCGTTATTATCGTAACAACCAAGAAGGGTGAAGTTGGTAAGACAAAGGTTACTTATGATGCTTCTTTTGGTGCTTCTATGAATGCCAACTTCCCGGAATTTATGAATGGCCCCCAGTTTGCATACTATTATAATATGGCAGAGATGATGGATCAGTTGGCCAGTGGTGCTATTACCGACCGTAGTCAGTATGTACCTCATTTCACAAAAAAGAATGTGGAGGCTATGACCAATGGTGATCCAACCGATGGATGGGACAACGTGGACTATATTGATAAAGTATTTGGTACGGGTTTCACTCAGAAGCATAGCGTAACAGTACAAGGTGGTAATGAAAAAATGCATTATTTTACTTCGGTGGGTTACCTGGGTCAGGACGGTAATATCGATAACTTCAATTATCGCCGTTACAATGTACGTACTAACATAGAGTCGGACTTTGCCAAGAATTTCCATTTTACATTAGGTGTAGCCGGTAATGTTGGTCGTCGTCATACGCCGGGCTACGCTTCTGGTGGAACGGATAGCGATTCTTATTTGGGGGAGCAAGGCTGGTTGTCTGTTGCGCGTCAGACAATTCAGATGCATCCTTACTTGCCTGTTCAATATGATGGACTGTACACTGCTGCTTTACAAAACAACACTTCATTGCCCAACAGTCCGTTGGCAGCCATTTATGAGTCAGGAAGTAAAGATACCCGTAGCTTTGACTTACAGTCAAACTTCTCGTTAAGTTACGATGTACCTTGGGTAAAGGGATTGTCGCTGAAGATTAGCGGTTCTTATAATTATGGAACTTCACATAATAAAAATTTGAATACTCCTTATTCTACGATGGTGTACGATAATGTAAGCGGTTGGAGTATGAAGTCCGATCCTCGTGGAACAGACCAAGGTATCAATATCGGTGAAGGTCAATCTACTTATGAACAATTGGTTGGTCAGGCTAGCATCAATTATATTCATTCATTTGGCAAACACAATGTAGATGCTATGCTCTTGGTAGAAGGTCGTGATTACAAATCCAATAACTTCTCTGCTTATGCGCAGAATCTGCCATTTGCTCAACTCCCAGAATTGGATTATGGTGTTGCAACCAAGAATCCTGTTGCAGGTTCGAGCGATGCTTCGCGTTCTGCCGGTTATGTTTTCCGTTTGAAATACGATTATAGCAACAAGTATTTGGCAGAGTTTACCGGTCGTTACGATGGCTCTTATAAATTCTACGGAATGACAGGGCAGCAGTGGGGTTTCTTCCCGTCGGCTTCTTTAGGCTGGCGTTTGTCGGAGGAAAACTTTATGAAGAATCTTGACTTCATTGATGACTTGAAGATTCGTGCTTCTGTCGGTTTGTTGGGTAATGACTCTGTGAATCCTTATTCTTTCTTGAATCAGTATGTTGCAGGAACCAATGTCCTCATCAACGGAGTCTTGTCACCTGCTTATTATACGAATGTGATCGCTAATCCTAATTTGACTTGGGAGAAAACATTGTCGTGGAATGCAGGTTTCGATTTCACAATGTGGAATGGTATGCTGGGAATGGAATTCGATGCATTCTATAACTATACTTACGATATCCTGACAGCAATGGGTGGTGATTATCCTCCTTCGATGGGTGGCTACTATCAGACCTATGCCAACTATAATAAGATTGATAGCAAAGGTGTAGATATTCTGGTTTCTCATCGTAAATCATTCCAGTTAGGTGGTAAGCCCTTTACCTATGGTATAAGTGCCAATATTACTTATGCTAAAACACGTTGGTTACGATACCCTGACAGTCCTAATATCATGGAATGGCGTAAAGTTACTGGTACTCCTTATGGTGCTACGATGGCATGGGTGGCTGAAGGTCTGTTCCGTTCGGAAGAAGAAATTACCAACTCTGCCTGGTATGGAACACGTCCGAATGTAGGCGATATCAAGTATAAGGACTTAAATGGAGATGGAAAAATTTCGGAAGATGATAAAGCTCGTGTAGGGCGCAGCAATCGTCCTGAGCTGACTTATGGTTTGAACTTGAACTGTTCTTGGTATGGCTTCGACTTCAATGCTCAGTTTACGGGTGGTGCTTTGTTTGATGTATCTCTGACCGGAACCTATTACAATGGGTATGATGATAACACAATCTGGACACAGACGTTCAAGGAAGGCTCTAATTCTCCTTTGTATCTGGTGGAAAATGCTTATAGTATCGACAACCCGAATGGTACCTTCCCGCGTATAACTCTGGGTAGCCCGGGACATGGGGGAGATAATGGATTGGCTTCAACTTTCTGGTTGCGCGATGGTAAATATATTCGTCTGAAATCAGCTCAGTTCGGCTATACATTCCCGCGTCAATGGATGCAGAAAATTAACATTCAGAATCTCCGCATCTTTGTAGAAGGTTCGAACTTGTTCACCATCAGTGGTCTGCCCGAAGGCATTGATCCGGAATCGCCGGGAGTAAACAATGGTTATTACCCGCAGCAGAGAACAGTGATGGGTGGTATTTCATTAACATTCTAAAAAACGTATAGTCTATGAAAGCAAGAATAATAGGTTTATGTATATTGGGAGCTTCATTCGGATTGAGCTCTTGCAATGATTTCTTGGATATGACTCCGACTAATAGTATTTCGGATAAGATGCTGTGGAGTACCACTACAGATGCTGAATATGCTGTCAATGAGTTATATAAGTACTTTTATAATTTAAGTAACTTTGCTTTGGAAGAATGTGCTGCCGGTATGACCGAAGCTTTGACCGATGAACTGAAGTATGGTTCCTACAATTATAATGCTCTTTGTTTTATTCCCAGTGAGATAGCTTACGGGGGTACGACCTTACAGCCTTCTTATGTAAGTACCTATCTTGGCAATTGGGAAAATCTGTACGAGTATGTGCGTCGTACGAATGAAAACCTTTCCAATCTGCATAAGTATGCTACATTTAGCAGTACCGATGCTGAACGTTTTGAAGCAGAAATGCGTTTCATCCGTGCTTTTTTGTATTTTGACTTACTCAAGCGTTACAAGGAAGTGATTATTTATAATGAGGACATGACACAGATCGTTCGTGACAAGGCGTTGAGTTCGGAAGAGGCTGGTTGGGACTTTGTGGAAGAAGACTTGAATTATGCTGCCACCCATTTGCCTGATCAAGCAAACGCCAAAGGACGTATAGACAAAGGTGCTGCTTATGCTTTTCTGACCCGCGCAATGCTTTATGCAAAACGTTATGATAAAGTCAAATCAGCAGCAGAAGAAGTGCAGAAACTGGGATATACATTGGAAAGCAATTATGCAGATTCATATTCAAAAACGATACTGAATGGTAATAAGGAAGCCATTTTGCAGTATTGCTTTGACCGGACAATAGGTCATGACTTTGATACTTACTATACTCCCGGTGGTGACTATAGGCTGATTGGTGTAAATAGTGGTGGATATGGTACTCCTACTCAGGAAATGGTGGAATCTTATGAATTGGCTGAGGGTGGTTTCCCTGACTGGTCAACCTGGCATAACACTGAAGGAGTAACTGATACTCCTCCTTATGACAAACTGGAGCCACGTTTTCAGGCTACCATCCTTTATAACGGGGTTACGTGGAAAGGTCGTACCATCGAGACTTTTGTGGATGGTTTAGACGGTTGGTGTCAGTGGAATAAAGATAAAACTCCCGAAGGCAGAAGTACTACAGGTTATTATTTGCGTAAGTTAGTTGATGAAAATCATAATCTTGCTGATATCGATGTGAGTACACAACCTTGGACTGTTATCCGCTATGCTGAAGTTTTGCTGAATTATGCTGAAGCTTGCTATCAAACAGGTGATAATGCTGGAGCCAATGAGGCTATCAGAACGGTGCGCTCTCGTGTAGGGCTTCCTTATTCGGATAAGAGTGGCGATAAGCTTTGGAAAGCCATTGTTCAGGAGCGTAAGGTGGAATTGGCATATGAAGGACAGTGGTATTGGGATTTGCGTCGTTGGAACGTTGCTGCAAAATCATACGAAGAAGGTGGTTTGAACGGTTATCAGGTTCATGGCTTGAAGATTGAGAAACAAGCCAATGGAGATCTGAAGTACACTTATGTATCGTGCGATGATAAAGATCGTAACTTTCCGGAAAAGATGTATCGCCTTCCATTGCCTCAATCAGAGTTGGATAATAATAGTGCTGTTACCCAATATCCGGAGTGGAAATAATAAGGAGGATGGATAACGTCTTGCTTCAAATGATCACGGATATCCATTAAATCTAAAAACAATGATTATGAAAAAGATATATTTATTATTAGGCTTGTTGTCTATAATGACAGCCTGCCAGGAGCCTGAGTATGTGCTCCCTACAGCAGATCGTCAAGGTATTACGAGTCTTACAGCTATCTTTACTTCAGGTCCTTTTACCGATAAAGAGATTGTAAAGTATGCGATAACAGATGCTTCGGCCGACAAGTATGTAATACCTATTCCGTGGTTCTATCCGGAAGATAGTGAGGATGAGACTACACCGTATATGACGGCCGTTAGAGTAAGGGCTGAGTTAGCTCCTAATTGTACAATTGAGCCCAGTCTGACGGTACTGGATCTTACAAAAGATAACTATTTTGTATACACTAATGCCCAAGGTGAGAAGCGTGATATTTGCATTACAGGCGAACGTACGAAGTCTGACAAATGCGAGCTGATATCTTTTTCACTGGTCGACCCAGTTGTATCCGGTGTCATTGATAATAGCTCAAATACAATTTCGTTGATTAGTGCGGATGATTTGAATTCTTGTCTGGCTGATATTACTTTGTCGCCTCATGCTACCATTACTCCTGATCCGCGTGTTGAGGCTTTAGATTACAATGATGATGTAACGTTCACAGTAGTAGCTCATAACGGAGTAGACAAGAAAGAATATGTAGTTAGAAAGACCATACCGGAGAAGATTCCATACGGATTCAATGCACCTCTTGAAGAGCTGTTCAATCTGGATGCGACGGCTGGAGCTGGTATTCCTTGGAATGACACTAATGCTCCTACGTTGGGTGTTGTAGGTGGACAGTTGCTTGTCTGCATGGGCGACGGAACAACTCCTCTTTACTTTAATCAGGAAACAGGTAGCAAGGGCGGTACTATTAATTTGGGTTCGGCACAAGCCGGTTGTATCACCAGTGATGAAGGTGGACATCTGCTTATCTGCAACAAGGTAGATATAGGCGACCAGTGTAATATCTTCATGACATCTTCAGTAAAAGATACTCCTCAACTTTTCTACTCGTTCACTAATACCGCAGGATTACCTATGGGTGCTAAGATGAAAGTGATTGGTGATGTAACAAGCAATGCAGTCATTATCCTGACGAATGATGGTGTTAGCGGAGTGACCAACTCGAGTGCCTTTACACGTATTGTAGTGAAGAATGGTGAAATCCAGACTCCTGAGGTTGTCGATATTTCATCTACTGGCTTAGCATGGGGAGCTGCTCCGGTTAATTCGACTTCTGTAGTTCCGGCTTCAACTAATGTTACTGATGGCTATTTCTTGTCATACTACGATGCCAATATTCTGACTTATCTGAATGGTAACAATCAGATAGCCGCACAGTTGGCGAATACCAGTGGCAATAGCTGGGCACAGAACCAGAACTGTCTTGATACTAAGACGTTCAACAATGCTAACTATCTGGCTATGTTGCTTGTCTCTCACTTCCCGCATTGGGGTGTTGGTCCTCAGGTATATTTGTATGATGTCACAAGCAAGGGCTCTTTGGGTAATGATGTCTTTACCTCTCCAGCACTGGTATTCAAGGCCGATGCTTTGAACTGGTATCAGCAAGGTGACACGAAGACTGCTTCGGGTGACGTGCTGATTGCTCCGGCTACCAACGGCTTCAAGATTTACGTTTATTACTATGACAATAATAGTGCTACTATCGGTGGTTTCTCTGCTGATTGTATTCAGAAATAATTGAGTTAATTAAGAATATCCAGGAGTCTTGGAGAACTGAGTCTCCTGGATTTTTACAAAATGAACCATTGGAAAATAATTATTTGCGATGAAGTTTTTTAGATATTCTAATACCATTGCGGTTTTGTGTTGTATGTTCTTGTTAGGAGCTTGCAAAGACAGCAATGACGGTATACCTGGTTGGCCTTGGGAAGAAGATACGGATGAGCCTGAGCAGCAGGTTGAGGTTAAGCCTCGTTTTGTTTGGATTGATGCAGCTGCTAATTTTCCCGACTATGCCAATAGCAAAGAAAATATAGAGCGCGATTTAACTAAAGCTAAAGAAGCCGGTTTTACTGATGTTGTGGTGGATGTACGTCCTACTATGGGTGATGTACTGTTTCAGACATCAGCTGTAGAACAGGTGAAGAAGCTGGACTATTGGAGTGATAATGGTTATGCTTATTTTGAGCGTACGGCAACGTGGGATTATCTGCAAGCCTTTATTGATGCCGGTCATAAATTGGGACTGAAAGTCAATGCTTCTATCAATACTTTTGTAGGTGGTAACCTTTATCCTTATGGCTTGGGAGAACAAGGATTGCTCTTTAGAGATCCTTCTAAGAAAGAATGGGCTACTACGCTTAATCTGGAAGGGGGGCTTACCAATGCCATGGATATGACGGCAGCAAACGATCCCGACAATGTATATGGTACAAAATTCCTGAATCCTGCCAATGATGAAGTTCAACAGTTTGTTCTTCAGTTGTTGGGTGACTTGGCTAAGTATGATATAGATGGTATTTTCTTGGATCGTTGTCGTTATAATGATTTTGCTTCTGATTTTTCGACTATTTCCAAACAAAAGTTTGAAGAATATATTGGTGAGACAGTCGAAAACTTTCCCGAAGATATTATTCAGCCAGGGAGTAGTTATTATCCGTTACCTTCTCCGCAGCCTAAGTACATGAAGCAGTGGTTGGAATTCCGAGCTAAAGTTATTCACGATTTTATAGCCAAGGCGCGCGATAAAGTGAAATCAGTTAATCCTGACTTACGCTTTGGTGTATATGTGGGTGCTTGGTATTCAACTTACTATGAGGTAGGTGTCAACTGGGCCAGTCCTAAGTACGACACTTCTGCCGAGTATCCTAATTGGGCAACAGCCAGATACAAAGATTATGGCTATGCCGATATGCTCGACTTTATGTTGCTTGGCGCCTATGCTTCTGCTGATGAGATATATGGGAGCGGAGAGTGGAATATGCAAGGTTTTTGTACAAATGCCAAAAAGCTGTTGATGGGCGATGTCAAGTTTGCCGGTGGACCGGATATAGGTAATAGTACAGGTTGGACAGAAGGCGGTCAGGGAGATAAGATTCCGCAGACTATAGATGCCTGCATCAATGTGGCTGATGGCTATTTTGTCTTTGATATGGTACATATTAAAATGTACGATTACTGGAACGACTTCAAGAAGGGATTCGACGATTATTTGAGTTCTGTACAGCAATAGATTGATTTATTTTAAAACTGGAACATCCTCCTATTAATAAAAAGAAGCTGTCTCTTGCATTTACATTAGTTGAAAGAGCAGCTTCTTTTATAATAATATTATGAAGATTTCAATACTTGTTTTATTCTTTTTCTGTTTGTTGCTTCCTTTCAATACAAGAGCTTCTAAACAATTGATTGAGGCTACTTTTATTCAGCCTTATCTGGTGGAGCAATGGAATGATACCCGCTGGAAGCAGGAATTCAAGGTACTCAAGTCTGCTGGTATGGAATATGTTATTTTCATGCATACGGTTCATACGGACCAAAAAGGGAACACTACGGCGGTTTATCCTTCTACTATACCGGGTGTATTGGGTAACAAGAACGATTTACTTGAAAACTGCCTGCGTAATGCTCGTAGGGCGGGATTTAAAGTATTCGTAGGACTAAATTTCAATGAGGCATGGTGGAAAGTTGATTTTACTCCACAATGGCTTATGCAGCAGATGGAGCTTGGAAATAAAGTAGCAGAGGAGTTAATCGGACGTTATAAGTCTCGTTACAAGGAGACTATGTGTGGCTGGTATTGGACTTGGGAGGTAGATAATTCATACTGTAAGACACCAATGTATCGAGAGTTCCTTGTTAAGGCACTGAATATTAATTTGGATTATCTACATCAGCAAACCAATAATATGCCATTCTTATTGTCTCCCTTCATGAATAGTAGAAATGGAACTCCGATCCAATGTGCCGAGATGTGGAAGTATGTGTTGAACAATGCTCATTTTCAGAATGGGGATATTTTTGCACCACAAGACTGTATCGGTTCAGGTTTCCTCAATTTAGGTGAAGTGGCTGACTGGTTTTCAGCTTTGTCTGTTGTTATTCCGAAGACTCCTCACATCCGTTTTGTAGCCAATGTGGAAATGTTTGATCAGCGTTTTTGGACGTCGGCAACTTTAGACAGAATTCAAAAGCAGATTGACTTGCTTACTCCATATGTTTCTGGGTTCATTTGCTTTTCTTATTCCCACTATTATAGTCCTTGGTTATGCCATCCGGCTTTCCATAAATCCTATATTTATTATGTTAGAAAAGGTCACTTGCCTCATCTTGCTACACCTTTGCCTGTGGTTGGACTAACTTATATGCAGGATGAAAAGCAGGACGTATTTTTGTCATGGAGGGGCAGATACAAGTCGCAGGCTGTAGGTTACCATATATATAAGGATGGGCAATTGGTAGGCGATGTTCAGCGTACGACAAATGAGGTAGAACCATTCGGTATGTTTACCGTCAAAGGGCCTGGTACATATGAAGTGGCTGCTTACAACGTGTGTGGAACCGAGTCGGGTAGGGACCAAGTACTCGTTCCTGATTATTTGTTTGAACAACGAGCCTGTGAGTAGATTACTTGTCAGGGGAAATGCATATAGTCAGACACTGGAATGAGAGTGAAATATTTCTAAATGAATTTGTAAAAAGAAAATGAAGTTATGAAAAGATTGCTTAGTTTGTTTTGCTTGTTGCTGTTTTGGTCAGCTCTCTATGCCAAAGTGACACTCCCTTCTATTTGGGGTGACGGTATGGTGCTGCAACAGCAGTCAAAAGTTGTTTTCACAGGTCGGTCGACTACCGGTAAGAAAGTATATGCTATGGCTTCGTGGAACAATAAAAAAGTTTACGCCGACCGTCGGGAAGGGCAGCTGTGGACGCTGACGCTGGAAACTCCGGTTTATGGTGGTCCTTATACCATTACGTTCAGCGACGGTGATAAATTGGTCTTAAAGAATATTCTGATTGGTGAAGTTTGGTTTTGTTCCGGTCAGTCCAATATGGAGATGCCGGTCAAAGGCTTTCGAGGTCAGCCAGTCTATGGTTCTCAGCCTTACATTGTATCGGCTAATTCCAAGCGCTCATTAAGGCTCTACACGGTGAAGAATGCCTGGAGCACTACTCCGAAGACGGAGGGTATTGATGGATATTGGACCGAACTTTCACCTAAAGAGGTAGCCAATTTCAGTGCTACTGCGTATTTTTTCGGTGATTTACTCCAGCGTACGCTGGATGTACCTATAGGTTTGATACATTGTGCATGGAGCGCTTCAAAGATAGAGGCTTGGATGAGCCGTGAAACGTTGGAGCCGTTTACGGAAGTAGAGTTACCTGATGTGAAGGCTACAGAATTCGGTTGGCCGGCTGGTACACCTACTTTATTGTGGAATGCTATGGTCAATCCTTGGAAAGGTTTCCCTGTAAAAGGAGTTATCTGGTATCAGGGAGAGGCAAACAGTGCGGATCCGGTTCTTTACAAGAAACTTTTTCCAGCTATGGTGGCCGAGTGGCGTACTTTTTTTCAGTCACCCGAGATGCCATTCTATTACGTTCAGATAGCCCCCTGGGAATCGGAAGGCTGCGATAAGTTCGACTGGGCTCTCTTCAGACAGTGTCAACTTGAATTGATGCATGATGTGCTAGGCACAGGCATGGTGATTACTACAGATGCTGGCAGTGAGAAATTTATTCATCCACCTTATAAGATAAAAGTTGGCGAACGTCTGGCTTATTGGGCACTGGCACGTACTTATGGTTTGGAAGGTTTTATGTATTCAGGACCCATCTATCGGCAATGTCAGATGAACGGTCAGCACGTTGAGGTGGATTTTGAATTTGGTGAGGATGGCCTTGGACCTGAAAACCAATTGGTAGAAGGCTTTGAACTTGTCGACAAAGCAGGTAATATATATCCTGCCAAGGCTGAAATTATCGGTGGCAGTTCAAAGGTCAAAGTATGGAACGATTCTGTTCCGAATCCGGTAGAAGTACGCTATTGCTTTCGCAATTACAAGGTAGGGACCTTGCAGAACAATGCTGGGCTTCCGGCTGCTCCTTTTAGAGCGGTGATCAAATAGAAAGATATTAACTAATAAAACATGTAGGTACCAATGAAAAAATTAAGTTTGAAAAAATCTCTTTTACTGCTTGCCTCGGGAATGCTTGTATTGTCATCTTGCGGTGGAACTAAGAAAATGGTCAAAGCGGAAGAGCCTCCAGCCAAGCCAGCACTGATGTGGTTTGATGCCGAAGCCAACTTCGGTCGTTTTAATCAGAAAGACTCCATTGACTATTATTTGCAGAAGATAAAGTCGCTTGGATTCACACATGCCATTGTCGACGTACGTCCGATTACTGGTGAAGTACTCTATGACAGTAAGTATGCTCCGCGCATGGAAGAGTGGAAAGGGGCCAAGCGTGGAGACTTTGATTATTTGGGCTATTTTATTCAAGAAGGACATAAATTGGGATTGCAGGTACATGCATCATTGAATGTGTTCTGTGCCGGTCACAATTATTTTGATCGTGGCTTGGTCTATACTGGTCACCCAGAATGGGCATCTATGGTTTACGATCCAGAGAAAGGGATTATCTCTATCATGGAGGAAAAACATAAGTATGGTGCCATGATTAATCCGCTCAACGAGGAATATCGTAAACATATCATCAATGTGCTGAAAGAGTTGGTTGGCAAATATCCCGATTTGGACGGACTGATGCTCGACCGTGTACGCTACGATGGTATCAGTGCCGACTTTTCACCGCTTTCGCGCAGTAAGTTTGAGGAATATATTGGCGCTAAGGTGGAGAATTTTCCACAAGATATCCTGACCTGGGAAAAAACGGCTGACGGAAAGTTTGTTCCTAAATTTGGAAAGTTGGCTTTGAAGTGGTTTGAGTGGCGTACGAAGACGATTACTGACTTTATGGCTTTGGCCCGCAAGGAAGTGAAGGCTGTGAATCCCAATATATCGTTTGGCACATATACAGGTGCTTGGTATCCATCTTACTATGAAGTAGGTGTGAATTTTGCCAGCAAGGACTATGATCCCAGCAAGGATTTCGATTGGGCAACTCCTGAGTATAAGAACTATGGTTATGCCGAACTGATAGACTTGTATGCTACGGGAAATTATTACACGGACATTACGATAGAAGAATATCTGAAGAACGGTCATAGCGTTTGGAACGAAACAGATAGTCAGGCCCAGTCGGGCACATGGTATTGTGTGGAAGGTTCGTGTCAGCATCTGCGCACTATATTGAAAAACAATAAGTTTATGGGTGGAGTCTTAGTTGATCAATTCTATAACAATCCAGCTAAGCTATCGAAAGCAATAGCCATGAACCTGAAGCTTTCCGACGGTCTGATGGTGTTCGACATTGTACATATCATCAATAAGAATCTTTGGAAAGAGGTGGAAGAAGGCATGAGAGAAGGAGGGGCCTGCCGATGAAAGGACATGTCTATTCGTTGGATGCCCTTTAAGCTTCATCGATTTTATAATCGGTCAGGAGTTCCATCTATAAAAGGGACACTTTCTGATTTGCTTATTCGCGTACAAAGAACTTCTTTCAAAATGTCCTATTACAGGTTGATATAAAGAGATTAACAGCCCTGTTTGTAATCTTGTCGTTATTCTATATTCTGAGGAGGATTTTATAGTGTGAACCGTCTAAGCGCAAATCAGGCTGTAACTACCGTAGAACGGTGAATTACAGCCTGATATAAAAATAATATTTTAAAGAGATTATTCCTCTATTGCCGCCTGCGCCGCTTTAATACCTCATTGGTATTGAGTTGATTAGCCTCCATTGGGAAAACAAATGAAAAACAAATGTTTTGCATATAAAATGCGGATGAAAGCAAAATATCAACTTCGGTGCAGTTTTTTTAGAGCTTGTCTTCGACTGCAGCTTGCGCCACTCTAATTAGATATTCATATTCAATGAGTTATGTACTATGTAGAAAACAAATAGCAAACAGTCTCGTGAATTTGATTTCTCTTATCGAGTTCCCATCGAATATCCAAACTCAATAGCTGTCGAAATGATAGCAATATATATTTGAAAACCAGATAACTACCGATATTGGTGTAAACATTCTGCGCTACTATGTGCCAATCATCATATTGACCACAGTATTCAATGTTACATATTTTGCCTCCTTTCTTTTAGTAGTTCTATAATTGCGTCTTTGTCCTTCAGATTGGAGTCCAGACGGATAATTTGTGCATTCAGGCTGTCTATCTGCTCCTTCAGTAGCTTGATAGTGCCGTTCAAGTTTTCCACCTTGGTCTGTTCGGCGGTAAGCTGGGCTGCAAGTCCGCTATCGCCAATGTTGTTATTGGCATCTCCCCCGTCCAATGCCACTGCCGCGAGGTATGCGGATATCTGGGGATTGACCGGGCAGAACAAGGCGAAAAAATTAAAGTCCAACGCCTTGCAAGCCTTGACAAGCCGCTTGGTCTCCATCGTCTCCCTTTCCAGAAGGCGGTTGATATGCTGTTGGGGGATGCCAAGCCTGCGTCCAAGTTCGGACTTAGAAAGGCCGAGTTCGTTGCGGCGTTGGTCAATAGCCTGTCCCACATGTACGTCTTTTATATCTATATTCATGGGTCAAACCTTAAATTGCAATATTAAATCAACAATTATCAAACAAATATTTGGCTATATAAACCTTTTTATGTTATTTTGCCGATGATATAAATTGAATTATCGACTACAAAGTTAAACATTAATCATTAAACAAACAAATATTATGGCAGAAAACATGGAAAAAATCCGTCCTGCGCTTATCGCACTCGAAGTTGGCGATGAAATCACCTTCCACATCTCCAGGTTGAAAAGCGTCCGAACCCAAGCCTCAGAACTTGGTGCCATTTATAACCGTCAGTTCAAGACACGGACGGACAGGGAGAAGCAGACCATAACCGTAATGCGTACCTTGTAAATCCTGGATTTATGCAGTTCCTCCAGTTTTTAGACCGCCTAATCCCTTATGACACATTTCTGAATGACCTTGCGGCAAGGATTGTCAAGTACTTGAAATCCGACAATGCCGATCCGGAATTTGTCAGTCAGAGAAAGGCTTATGAAATGTTCGGCCGCCGGAATGTCGAAAGATGGAGACGGCAAGGGAAAGTGGTGTGTTACAAGAGACCCGGCAAAGTGGAATACAGGACGGCAGACCTACGCCTCCTGCAACGCACGGTTCAGGACTATTTCGACAACACTTCTTCCGATATAAACGAAAATAGTTTAGACACAAAGAGATAAGAAAACAATATCAGGATATGCCAGTGCTGTAACTTATGAGACCTACGGAACAGGCATACGATAAAATATTAAGCGGATGAGAGAATTAGTGCCAACATGTGACCCGGAAGGGGTTTATTCGGTCAAACGTACTTGCGCAGAACTGGGTGTCAGTTACAAGACGCTTAGAAAATATAAGGCCAGCGGCTATATCAAGCCGCTTAATCCCGATAATGCCAGCCGGCCAAAATACTCCGGCCAGTCCATAATTGACTGTTGGAAACTCCTGACCACGTTATGATAAGCGAGTCAACAATCAATAAGGTCAGGGAGCTTTCCATCGAGGATGTATTGGAGCCGTATGTCAGACTGTCAAGGAAAGGCTCGACCCTGATGGGCGTTTGTCCGTTCCATGAGGAGCGGACCGGCTCCTTTTCTGTCAGTCCGGGAAAGAACCTGTTCCACTGTTTCAGCTGCAACCGTGGCGGCGATGCCATCACATTCATCATGGAGAAAGAGAATCTTTCCTTCATGGAAGCCATCGAGTTCTTGGCCAAACGGCACAATATTTCCATTGAGTATGTGGAAGGACAGGACAAGGAGCAGACTGCAAAAATTCGGCACAAGGAAACGCTTCTTGCCACACTCGGCCATGTACAGGACTTCTTTGTAGGCAGCCTGCTGGTGCCGGACAGTGATGAAAGCCGCCTTGCCCGTGAATATGCTTACGGAAGATGGCCGGAAGAGTTCTGTTCGGTCGCAGGCATCGGGTACGCGCCACGTGACGGAGGTGCGTTCATGGAGTTCTGCCGGACAAAAGGACTGGACGAGGATGTACTTTTCGAGCTGGGGTTGCTCCGGCGCGGAGATGACGGTCGTGTGTATACCATGTTCAGACACAGGATAATGATTCCCATACGCAACAGATGGGGGCGCATCATCGCTTATACCGCCCGTTACATCGGGAACAGCCCGAATGCACCGAAATACATCAATTCGCCAAACAGTGCGGTATATGCTAAGGGTGAATGTCTGTTCGGCATAGACAGGGCGAGCCGTGAACGCAATGCGGAGTACTTCATCATCGTGGAGGGTGCGCCCGACGTGCTGCGTATGCAGTCCGTCGGCTACGACAATACCGTGGCCGCATTGGGTACAGCATGGACGGACAGCCAGTTTGAGCTATTGAAAAAATACACCTCTTCATTATGCTTTATCCCCGATTCCGATGTCAGTGACGGCAAACCCTTCGGTCCTGGGTTTGAGGCGGTCATGGCAAACGGGACAGCCGCAGTCAGGAAAGGCTTCCATGTAACCGTCAGGGAACTGCCGTTTGCCGAAATCCCCGACGGTAAAAAAGGCTGGGAAGTGAAACCCGGAAAGAACGACGCCGACAGCTTCATTCATTGCCGGGAGGATTACATCTCATTGAAAGAAAGGCTGTTTATTGTCTGGCTGGCACAGAAACGCTTTCTTGTAGCGGATTCTTTGGTGGAAGAACGGAAATGCGTGTCAGAGATTGCCGACCTGATGCGCTATGTGAAAGACCAGCTGGTGTTTAACCAGTGTATTGACGAACTGGCCAAAATCTACGGAAAAGCCAAATTGTGGCGTGATGCCGTAACGCAAGCCCGTGGAGAGGCGCGGAAAAGGCAGGACAAACTCACACCGATGGATGAGAGGCAGCGTGAAGCGGAATTATTGCGCCAACACGGGCTGTTCATTCGGGAGAACTGTTATTACGCCACCGGGGATGACGACGAGGAGCCGTCAAGGATTTCCAACTTCATCATGGAACCGCTGTTCCACATCGAGGACGAGAACAACGGCACACGCATCTTCCGTATGCGTAACACCTATAATATATGCCGTGTCATTGAGCTGAGGGAGTCCGAATTGTGTTCGCTAAACAGCTTCCAGCAGAAGGTCGGCTCCGTGGGCAACTATGTGTGGTTGGCAAAAATCGACAAGCTCAACCGTGTCAAGGAGTACTTGTACTCCCAAACCGATACAGCGGAACGGGTGCGCAAATTAGGATGGAACGCCACAGAAGGTTTCTTCGCCTTTGGGAATGGACTTCTTGTCAATGGAAAATTTCAAGCTGTGGATGACCTTGGCATTGTCCGTGGTGTCAGCGGAAAGGCGTACTACATTCCTGCCATGTCCAAAATCTACATTCATAACCCGGAGATTTTCCAGTTTGAGCGTCTGATGGTACACGAGAACCGCAACGGCATAAAGCTATACGATTATGTGAAACAACTGATGGAGGTATTCGGCGAGAACGCTACCGTTGCTTTCTGCTACCTGCTTTCCACTTTGTTCCGTGACATCGTTTTCAAACGGACACGCCATTTCCCCATTCTCAACCTATTCGGCGAGAAGGGAACAGGAAAGACAACGCTTGCCACTTCATTGCAGGCGTTTTTCCTGCACGGCGTTGACCCTCCTAACCTCGGTGTCACTTCCGTACCGGCCATGAACGACCGGGTTTCACAGGCGGTCAATACGCTCGTGGTACTTGACGAGTACAAGAACGATCTCGACATCCGTAAGATTGCTTATTTGAAAGGTCTTTGGGGAGGCGGTGGCCAGACAAAGAAAAACACGGGTGCGGACGGTATGGCGGCACAGACTATAGTCAGTACGGGCGTGGTGCTTTGCGGACAGGACAAGCCCACGCAGGATATGGCACTCTACACCCGTGTCCTGTTTCTCGCTTTTTCCAAGACCTCGTTCAGCCAAAAGGAGAAAAGCCGCTATGAAGATTTGGTAGCCTTGTGCAACTTGGGACTGACACACATGACCATAGAGATACTGAATCACCGGGAGTTGTTCGAGAAGAACTTTTCGGACACCTATTCCATCGTAAAACGGGAACTGGCCACCAAGATGGAAGAGGAGACGATACATGACCGAATTTTCGGCAACTGGGTAATTCCTTTGGCCACGTTCCGCACGTTGGAAACCGTGCTGGATGTGCCTTTCAGCTATACCGACCTGTTCGATACCGCAGTCAAAGGAATGTGCGTCCAGAACGAGCTTGCCCAAGAAAGTTCCGAAGTTGCCGATTTCTGGAACATGCTGCAAGGCTTCCAGACGATGGGTAAGTGCGTAGAGAAAGCGCATTACCGCATCCGTTACCTGAAGAGCTTCCGTCCGTTGGCTGCCAAGGAAGAAATCGAGTTCATGGAATCACGTCCCATTCTTTACCTGAATATGGCAGCCGTGGCTTCCCTGTTCAACAGCCGTAACCAAAATGCCACGGCCAACCGCTCCAACTGGTCAACCATCATGTCCTACCTCAAATCGCATCCGTCATTCCTTGGACTGAAGCAGGACAGGTTCACCATACTATTGCCAAATGGTCTGCCGGATTACACGATAGAGGTGTCAGGCGGCCAACAGCTTAAGAAAGTCAAGGTCAACCGTCCGAAAGCGTTGTGTTTCGACTACTTACAGTTGAAGGATATGTTTGGGCTTGACCTTGAAACGGAAATGGTTCAAGACGAGATGGATTTAGCAAATGAGGTCTCATGAAATGAAACAGTTCATTATTCCTCATCTTGCTTTATAATCCATGAACCGTCTTTGCGACCGCCTTCCCTTGATATGATGCCTAATTCTTGAAAAGTTGTAATGTCACATTTGTCTTTAGGGACATTTCAGATATGGTTAGGCCTTTATTCTCACGGATTAAAACTAACGCAATCATCTGACGTTCAGTTATTTCTTTCGTGACATGCTTTTGTCCTCTAATATGTAAGACAAGTTTTACTATTATAAGTTCAGGCTGTTTTACTGCAAAATACCCGGTTGGCCCAATGCTGAATAGTTCAAACTAAGGAAATAAATCAATTTAGTAGATATGAAAATCCAGCTATCTTTACCAAATACGGAAGAAAACTTGTATATTTGCAAAAAATCAGCAAATAACAAGGTTAAATATATGATTCTCGAATTTTGTGTCAGCAATTTCCTGTCCATAAAGGATGAACTTAAACTATCCTTCGTGGCCACTACCCTAAAGGAATCCCTTTCGGAACCTAATGATGTCATTCCGCTTTCCGACATGGGATTGTCACTCGTGCGCAGTGCGGTGATTTACGGGGCGAACGCTTCAGGAAAAACGAATGTATTGAAGGCCATCGCTTTTTACAAGCGTTTCATCATGGATTCGTTCAAGAACAGCCAGGCTGGCGAAAGCATAGACGTGGAGAACTTCCGCCTGAACATTTCCACCGCCCATGAGCCGACCACGATGGAGGCCACCTTCGCCGTCGGTGAATACATCTACCGTTACGGCTTTGAGGTAGCCCCCAAAGCTATACATGCCGAATGGCTTTACCGCCGTATGAACAGGAAACGTGCCAAAGAGGTAGAGATATTCTACCGCGAAGGGGAAACAACCACCGTTCATGCTAAAAGCCCGTTGATACAGGATTTGGTCAACAAGAAAATGGTTCGCGGCAACGCGCTTCTTCTCTCCACTGCCGCCCAGTTCAACGAAACGACCGCCGTCAATATCCTGCATTGGCTTGGCGACACACAAGTCCTGTTCTGTAGCGAGGACGAGAAAATGTGGTCGCAAGCCATCAGGCATCTGGACGATGAAAAGATGCGTGAGCGTATAGTTCGTTTCGCCAAATATGCGGATTTGGGCATAGACAACATAGCCAAGATTGACAACCGCATCGTAAGCAGCCATCGTCAGTACGATGATGAAGGAAAAGCGACCCATAATGTAGCCTTTTCGTTTAACGGAAACGAATCCGAGGGAACCATCAAATATTTCTCCTTGGCATATCCTATCATAGATGCGCTGGACAATGGCAAACGTCTGGTGGTGGATGAGCTTGACTCCAAACTCCATCCGTTGCTTGTGCGCAAGATTATCACGCTTTTCAACTCTGCGGAGACAAATCCCAAAGGAGCGCAACTGCTGTTTACCACTCATGACACGTTCCTGCTCAGTGCAGGTCTGTTCCGCAGAGACCAGGTATGGTTCACTCAAAAGGATAGTTTCGGCGCGACAGAAGCCTATTCGCTGGCCGAGTATAAAGTGCGTGGCAGTTCACCTTTCGAGCGGGATTACCTGCAAGGTAAGTTCGGTGCCACGCCCATTATAGGTGATATGGAAACAATATTTACGGCGGAGGGATGACCATGGGAAAGACAAAAAAGAAAGACCATCGTTCCGCTTCATTGACACGCCGCCAAAGCACGAGAGAAGTAAAGCAGTCGTTTCTTATCGTATGTGAAGGTGTCCGCACGGAACCGGATTATTTCAAGGCCTTCAGAATGACCGCCGCCACGGTAAAGGCGGTAGGCCAGGCAATGAACACGACCAGTCTTGTGAGCAAGGCCATTAGTATCCGTGACGCCGACCAAAAGAAGAAGCGGACTTATGACCAGTGCTGGGTAGTGTTCGACAAGGACGATTTTCCTGCAAAGGACTTCAATGAAGCCATTACACTGGCCGAAAAAAACGGTTTCAAGGTGGCCTATAGCAACCAGGCGTTTGAATATTGGTTCCTGCTGCACTTCAATCTCTACAAAGGGGCGTTGCACAGGAACAGTTATGCCGACATGCTGTCAAGGCTTTCAGGAATACCCTATTCCAAGACGGAAGGATTCGGGGCTATTATGTATAACCGATTGCTCCACTTGCAGTCGCAGGCCATTAAGAATGCCTCTGCCGTTCTTGCCGATGTCTCACATGGTAATCCGGCTATGGAAGAATCTTCCACTACCGTACATCTGTTGGTAGAAGAATTGAACAAGTTTATCTGATTATGCTCGTTAAGGTCATCCTATGGATGGCCTTTATTTTATGACATATTCCGAAATATAATCTGTACACATTTCAGGATTGACATTGTTGACAAGGCACAAGTTGCACCGTATCAGCTACTTGTATCAAAAACGATGCGTTGACAAACGTTGACAAGCGTTGACGTTTCTGGAAATCCTATGAATTTTGTAGCCAAGGGTTGACAAAAACACACGTATCTATATTTATTCTTATTTTCTTAAGAAAAAGATAAAGTATTGTATAACAGTAGCTTTTCAGCGGTTGTTTAATACGGTTTGCACATTGGCTTTCTTGTCAACCTTGTCAACGCTGAAACATATATACTATCTGTTTTTAGAATCTTTCAGTTCCGCTATCAATTCATGTGCAGATTATATTACCGAACAGACGGACACATATTCCCTAAAAATCCAATGAACTACATGGCTCTCCCATGTTTAACCTGTTTCATTTTGACTTGTGGCATTGTATCTTTAATGCCAAAACAAGGTGGATATGGATATATGCAAGCATTTTTCAGAGATAAGTCCGGAACGGTCGTATTCAGTGAGCGAGGCAGCACGTTTCCTTGGCATACACCGATGTACCATCTATGATTACATTACCCATACGGAAAGGCCGTTGCCGTTCTTTCGGATGCAGGACAATCTGAGAATACAGTTCCGTGGTGACGACCTGATTGCCTACAAGAATGCTGGCCTCCCGAAAAAAGGGCGTAAGCGGAGATAGGATAAAAATTTCATAGTCTGCCACACCAATGGAGATATAGCAGACCATGTTTGTATTTGCGTTCAACTTGTCAAGCCCCTGACCGCTTCAAGCAGCTTACAGACCATATCCTCTGCCGCTTCCATGTCGGCCAGCACATCCTTCATTCGGTAAGGTGCGCCGTTTTTTCCGTGTCCGTTGCCGTCCAGCCACAGATAGGCTTCCGAGTCTGCGTCAAAGCCCTCGTAATACTCTTTCATGTCGCTGACCAGACTTTCAAGGCTGCGTCCTTGCATCGTGGCCGAAAAGAAGAAATCCTGTCCGGCAGGAGTGAATTGGGAAAACTCAAAGATGACGATATTCCTGTCCTGATGCTTCTCTGCATCCACATGCCAGCCGTTTGTCTCTGCACATTGGACGACTTCCTTTATAATCTTGTTTCTCGTTCGCATGGTTACTGATGTTTATGTCAGCCGTGGCACTTGATTGGTTACACCACGCTGACAGGTTGTTTAATGTTCAAATCTGGCTAAGAACTGCTGCAGGCGGAAGTCCTGCAAGTTCTTTAACGGCGTAGGAGTAAAATTCTCCTGTAGCTTTACTTGTAGCTTACCCAAGCCTTGCGCCGTAAGGTCAAGCTCCACTTCCGACAATTCGTTAAGCGATATGTAGCCATATTCGTCCTCCGCAAGTCCTACCACGATACCATAAAGAATGGCGTCGTTTCCCTCTTTTTCACCTTCAAGGATGAACCAGCGTATCGCTCCAAGAACGAAGATTGCACGGCAAACAGCTTCTTTTCCCTTGCCGTCCTGGGAATAAAGGGGATAGCCTTCCAAGGCTTCCGCCAATCGGGGTGTCATCAGTCTGCACATATCAGTCAAATTCTATCTCGTCGTCATACACTTCTATTTCCGCTCCGCTGCTGAACTGCACGATAAAGCCTTTGGCAGTCCTGCCTACAATGGTTCCGCGATGATAACCGCGCCACGGCGTGACCAGTTCGCATTGTTGTCCGTATTCGGGAAAATCTGTCTCATACATAATTAAAAAGTATTAGATGGTTGCTTGATAGTAAATTCTCGGCTCAGCGGAAACATTGTAGATGTAGCTGCCACAACGTACCAACAGGCAGTCCTTGCCGTAGTACAGCCGTTTCATGCCCCTGACGCTTCCGTTCTTGTGGAAATTGGGAAAGCGGTCTATGCCCACTCTCCGGCCTTGCTCGATAGTCATTCTTCTTGTCCGCATAATTTCTTGTGTTTTAAGAGTTGGTGAAATCTGATATTTTTCCCTTTTGTGAAGCTCCTTTGAGCTTCTTGGTCGGGAAGACCGTTTTACGTGCAAACAGCCACTGCGGACACAAGGGGGAATAAGGCAAGTATGAGGCCGGAGAGTGCGGACGGAATACCCCAATTTTGGAGGGACGAGAAAATTTGCGGAAGGCTTCCGTCAATCCCTCCAGCCGAAAGCCCATGGCGGTACTTGACATTTCTCCCGTTCGCAGTAGTTTTGCACGGTAAAATGTACCCGGCCTAGATGCCCAAAAGTGGCAAAGAAATGTTCCATAAAGCAAGTCCTATTGGATAGCATCCAAGCATCTGTTTTCCAAAGACCGTTGCCATTGTGAGAACCTACAAAATGGAGCATAGCGAAGTCTTGCAGGCTCTCTCTATAGCAACGGATTTGGGTTACCCAGACCGTTGTAAACTCCTGTCAGCAGAACTTACTTGGTGCTGTTGGCACGGAGTAAATTTGTTGACTCGTAAAATAAAAAAATGTTTTCCTTCTGCCTCAATTCTGCACATATAGAAGATACTTTTGCCCACAAATAGATGAATACAATGAATGATTCTGAAAACATATACAAAACATGCATGGCTAAATGTAGGTTTTCAGCCTTGACCATTGAAGAATTACTGTATCTACAATTATCCGGCTTCACGTTAAGACAACTACAAGATGATACAGCGGACACCGAACATTATCTGAGAGAAACAATACGGAACAATGTACACAAATTGGATAAAGCCCGACGGATTCTGGCAAAACAAGAAAAGGCAGGAATTGTTTCCATCCCGTTTTATGCGGATGACTATCCTTGTCGGCTTAAAGTCTTGAATAATGACGTTCCCATACTCATTCATGTATTAGGAAATAAAGAATTGCTTTATCATGAAGATTCCGTAACAGTAATTGGTGCCCGTGCAGCCGACAAGGAAGGACTTGACATGGCATATTTCTCATCTCAACAGTTAGCAAAGCAGGGTTATCCGGTAATTAGCGGGTTGGCATTGGGGTGTGATACGGTAGCCCATCGTGGGTGTTTGGATGCTGGAGGACATACGATAGCTGTAGTGGCATCCGGGTTGGATATCACACATCCTAAAGTAAACAAGGCGTTACAGGAAGACATTGTTGCCAGCGGTGGAACTATCCTTTCTGAATATCCATTCGGGGTGAAAGCCAATCCTACTCGCTTAGTTGCCCGTTGCCGGATACAAGCCGCTCTATCCCATACCGTCATTGTTGCTCAATGTCCTATTATCAGCGGTACAATGTATGCGGTTCGTTTTGCCAAAACGTATGGCAGAAATGTCTATGCCGTTCAGTTCGACAGACAGAACGAGTTGAATACAGGCAATAAGTTCCTTCTTGATTATGGTATTGCCCAGCCAATCAGCACCGAATATCCCAATAAGAAAATTTGATATTAACGATAAAAACAACCAACTATGACATTAAAAGAGTTGATAACAGAAGTTAGTTTTCACGAACTTCTTCCATATTTAAAGGAGCATGAGCTGGAACATCTTGACAGCATCTATGCCTACCGCGAGGCATATGACATTCTTCGCAACCTGGAACCGGCGAAGGACTTTGAAGGCAAAATCTACGTGGAATGGCATGGCGGAGAATGGGAAGGTGAAGAAAAATGGATTGGCGTAGGTCCGATGCACGATTGTACTTGGGAAGAAGATTTGGCCAAAGAAATTGTCGTGGCAGATGACATACATCTTACCAAAACAGAAATCGCCATGCACTGTTTATGGGAAATCACTTATTGGGGATTCTCACCTGCTGAAAGACAGGAAACTTGGCAAAGAAAATTTGGTCCAAAGGTCTTGACTAATAAGTATGAAATCGCTTTGGATAAACTGGAAGAAAGCATCTGGAAACATCAGACTCCGCGCCGCCTCCGTAGCAGAGGTCGCCAAGGCGAGCGTTGTGTTCGTATTGAATTTCCAATCAGATGGAATCCCGATTGTAATAATCGCTCAAAACGGAAACGTGAATTTAGACAGAACAAGCGAAAGGAATATCTGCGTAAAATGGCCAAACGTGAAAATCTGGTAAGGATGCTTTCCGCTGAAGGAAGCAGCTTCAGAAGGAGTGATGTGGAGTTTCTGCTCAATGTGCAATACGGCAGGCAGTGTGATTACCGCTCGGTGACCCCGAACGTCAACACCAGGCTGGATTATATAATTGAGTCTATGACTCGTTACCAACAGTTGGACTTGTCCCGATACAATTCAGCCGTGTTATTCTTGCAGTATCCGTTGGAAAAGCCGTTGGATGAATTATCACTGGCCTCATTTAAGCAAGGAGTCTGTGAGTGGTTGGGTTATACGGACATTCGTTTTGGAAGTATCGGGGTGGAAACCGAAGCGTCCGATGTGAATGTGACCTTGTTGCTAAACAAGTGCTTGGAAAAATAGCCATTCAATACTTCCAAGTATTTTTCACCTATTACGGACTATGACATCCGTCCGTAATAGGTGATTTCCCAAAACAATCCCGCCGTCAATTCTTGAGGAGTGATAATGATGTCATGCTCAATGATGATTTTCATTCCCAATATCTCAGACCAGGAATCATACGTTGCCATTGGCTGGAAAATCTCATCCGCGTCTTTATCATAAACGGAGCAGTTCATGTCAATCATTGGAGAACATCCCTCCCAACGGGATGCCAGATAGAGGACATACCGTGTTTCCGATATTTCGTGGCTTTGAAGATTTTGGTACACTTCTCGGTATGCTTCCCAATCTGCATTACGAAATGAGTCCAGTGCATTCTTTTGATATAAATGTTTGAAATCTGGCAAGATGTCATCAAAACTAAAGCGTGAGAGTAAATATCCGAAGGTCAGATGTTCTGTGTCAAGATCAGCCAAACCGTTACGTTGGGCGTATGTGATTTCCCAAAGCAAACCAGCCGCCAGTTCTTGCAGAGTGAGCGTAATACCATTACTGATTGTTATCTCCATGCCTAGTATTTCTGACAAGAAAGGATATCCGCCTATTGCCCGGTAATCATAATTATCTCCCTCCTCATAACCTACACAACAGTTTGAACCTGGATATGAGGCATCTTCCCAACGCTCGAATATCAGGATAGAATATTGGGACGTGTCAGCCTCGCGTGTTCGCAGGTCTTGGTATATATCTCGATAAATGTTCCAATCTGTCTGTTCAAACAAATCCGGTCTTAGTTTTTGGTATATCGCCTTAAACGCTGGGAGAATGTTATCGAAACTTAACCGGGATGACAAGGACTTGAATGTATTTTGCTCCATAATATATAGTATTTATTGTTCTTATTATTTTTGCTGTCCGCGAAGCCATTCCCAGAATTCCTGCTCGCTACGTATAATTTTTTCTGTTTCTTTCCAATGTGAGTATGTCATTTCTGAAAAACAAGCGCAAAACACATCAGCCCATGTAGCCAAGGGAAACATCATCCACCCTTCTTTCTCCCTCATCAGCACAGGCATGTCAAGAGTTTCGCTCCAAGGAGTGGAGTTGATTAACATATCCTCTAAATCTTGGTGTACATATTCCTTCTTATCTGCGTGAAAACATTCACAATAAGTATAGCCGCCTTCACAAACAATGCGATTGGAGCCATCATAATGAAAATCATTCCGTGACCGCATATCATCGAACGCAGCTTTATACTTCGACCAAGAATGATGTATACTTATAGGATATCCTCCTTTCTTCATCTTGGCTTTCACACCGTTCCAAGTCATACAGCGCATATAATAAGTAAGCGGAAGGCATATCGGCTGGAGTTGAGTTTCCATGATTGCATCGCACATCCCGCCTTTGTTAAGTTTTAGCAGTTCGGCGAGAGGCGCAAGCTGTTCAGAACAAGCGGTATTCTTCATACAAACTAAGGACAACGATGCATATCGCGGATGCCAATCTACATGGTGTAATTTAGGATTATCGGAACAGTCTAATTGAGTAAGACGATAATTCTTCCGGATATTCAATGTCCTCAGTCTGTTTCCTCGGCAAACCAGACGTTCCAGTCTCGGATTATTTAAGACATTCAAATATCGCAAACTTTGGTTTACGCAATATAGGTCAAGGAGTATCGGACATTGTGTGACATCCAATGCTTTAAGTACACAGCTCTCGCAGTTATAATGCAAGGCGGTAAGCGTGTGTGTCTCATCACTTTTTAACTGAATGTGCCACTCTCCAGCTTTCTCATAAGAATGCGTCAGGTGAATTTCTCCTCCTTCCTCATTACTCACTTTTTCTACATAGCCATCGCCCCAATCTATCGTAAAAACACAATCATTGTAACTGGTGAACGAAAAGGTGTAAATGGCATCTTTCTTATTTGCAACAACCGTCATAATTACCTCGTCCTTTTGCTTATAAAGCATTTTCTTCAAACGGCGGAACGAACGACGAGCATAGAGAATTTTTTTATTGCGTTCTTCATACTCGGAAGAGCTGATAAGTAGGTCATCTATGTAGTGGTGATAACAATCCAATGCTTTCCACAAATCTTTTTTTGTGCCAAGACCCTGTTCGTACATTCGTCCCATGTTGAAACGGTCTTCCGCTTCTTCATAATATTGGAACGCTTTTTCCATATCGGGTGTGGTTCCTTCTCCTCGTTCATACATTTCACCGAGTTTGTATACACCTTCTCCTGCCAAATAGCATTCCAAAGCTTTCTTGTATTCCTTGCGCTCATAATAGATATCTCCGGCACAGCAAACGGACAGACCTTTCGTTTTCATGCCGATATCCGTCAACATATTCAACGCTTCTTGGTTGCCATTTTCTGCCAAATCAGATAGTAAGCGAAGGGCGTCTGTCCCGGAATACTTCTCTTCCTTTTCACATTCCGCCTCGTAGTCTAACAACAGCCGGAACCAGTCTGCATGTAGCAATTCATGTTCGTTTATCTCTATGTCATAATAGGGTTTATGTTCAGGGAAGCGCAGTTTGGTTTCTATTATTTTAAAAATTGAATTGGCAGCACGCCAACTCCCTTTTTTAGCCCTGTCGTAAAATATATCCACGATTTTATCTCTTATCTCTTTGGGTACATGGCGTGAGTGAAGCAGACTACTCGCTTTCAACGTATCAAAGAAACTCTCATCTCCGGCATCCAATGCCTGCGTGTACAAAGACAGAGCCTTTTCCAAGTCGCATTTCAGAGCGAAAGATGGCGATTGCTTGATGATTTTCCCGACTTGGGAATTATCACAAGAGAAAGGAATATACCATTCGGCAAGTTCTACTATTGCCTTTACATGCCCTTGCTTGGCAGCTTCCTCGTACCAATAAATCATTTGGTTGGCATCGGGGTAATCTTCAGGGCACACTGCTTGTTGCTTTTCTTTTTTCATCCAGTAGGCAACGCTTTCCAATACAAAACGCGCTCCTGTATAAGTCATTTTTTTGTAAAGCAATCTCCCCATTTTATATTGCGCATCGGCATTCCCTTTATGGGCAATAGGTTCCAATAATTGGATGGCTTCGTCATATTGCCTGTTACTTACCAACTCATTCAATTGCTTTTGCAGGCGTTTGCTTACCACATTGTTTTTCTTTTCCATATTTTTCTGATTTTAGTTGCACGTTGAGAAAAATAAAACCTCATCTTTCCATCCGTTATGATGTAAAGATGAGGTCTGGTTGTGCCAAAGTGGTTCACAAGTTATTCTTTTTTCAATAATTGGTCGATGTTTTCTTTGATGTCGGCAAGGATGGCATGATAATTATCCCAATGGGCTTTATCTGATATTGTAGAGTTGGGATGGTGGGTTTTGTAAGCCAACTCCACTTCCTTGATTGGCAATTTGGTCACATCGTGTACAGATAGGGAGGCTAACGGTAACGGTTCGCCATCCATGGTAAAGTTTTCCTGAATATATCTATAATACGTATTCTCACCTGGTCCTGTGAAGAAGATTAGAATGTTTGGTTTAAGAATCTCGATTTCTTTAGGAATGACATGAAAATATTCATGTTCAATCTCATGTACTGAAGCATCGACTGGTCCACCGCCCGACTTTGTAATGGCTGACATTTTGGAGATATTGTTCCAAATCATTGAGATGGTTTTACCTGGATAAGATTTTTCCATCTCTTCCATTAGACATGAAAGAATTCCATTTATGGAGAATTTAAATAACCGACTTCTTAGCTTGTCTTGGTCAAAATATCCACCGTTCTTGTGCGTTACATAATTATCATCCAAGAATTTTTCATATGTATACATCAGGTCACCCACATCTGGAGTTTTCATGTCCTCATCCCATTTCTCCCACATATAAGGTTCCTGACCGAAAAACATTATTCTAATGTCTGCGTCAGTATACCAAGCTTCATTTTCAGGATTTTCTTCTACATCCAATTTATTTTCTTCACGCTTTTTTTCAATGTCAGCTATTCGTAATGCAGAAATCAAGAAGGGGCATTGCAGTTGGCCTCTCAATCCGTTGGCTTTCAATTGTTCTATTAAGCCGCCCCACTTACGTTTGTAGAGTTCGGTTAATTGTTCTGATAGTGTTTCCATAATCAATAAGTTTTATGAAGTTCCTAACAAATATACCTTTTAGTTGTTAGATTACCTAATGTTACTCAAGTTTTCACTCCCACCACTCCCTCATCTTGTAAAGACGTATCCGGTAATACAGCCGCTCCATCTTGCGGACATATATCTTCTTGCCGTAATAGAGCTTGTCGGGAAGTGTGTCGGCTTCCTCACCCGGTGTCGGTGCTTCTTTGTAAGCGTCAACAAGGGAGGGAGGAACTATATCTCCTACATTCCTGATATTCATCTGCTCGATCTGTTCCTGAGAAATATGCGAGTCATCATCCTTGATGTATTTCAACAGGCTGACGCAAGTGTCTATCCAGCGGTTGAAACCGAAGTTTCCATTCTCGTCCGCTATCAAGGAATGCGAGAAGTAAGCCCTCATGCAACGTAGCTTGGCATACTCCAATTCATATAGGAACTGCCAGTCGTATTGAGGGTCATGAGCAGCGTGTTCCGCCAGCTCGTCAATGAGCGGTTGCAGGTGTTTTTTCTTCCATTCGTTGAAATGCTTGCGGTGATACCACAATCCACGTTCATAACTTGCGGTAACCATTTTCTCGAAGTTTCTTTCTTCCTCCGTGGGCTTATGCCCGTCGCTGTAGCTGTACGTGTTCCATTCAGCAAATAGTGTTACCCATTGTTCAAACTCCTCGTCGGAATGCAGTTCCTTCGGTATGCGCATTCCTCGTCTTAGCAAGTCCTTTTTCTCTTTTTCAGAAAGATGGGAAACGTCGGCCAGCGGATAGTCATAATTGCCAGGATCCAGTCCTGTCAGTTCTTTGGGGTTATCCATATCATTCTGCAGCTTTAAAGTTATACACAGGCTTTATCACATTCACAATGTTCACCGTGTCGCGGATGTTTCCGATGATTTCATCCTTCGGTTTGTACACCATGGGCGATTCGTCCTTGGTCTCTTCCGACAGGCTTTCGCTGTATATGCCCTGCATGGAAGCCCGGTAGTCATCCATTGATATACTCTTGAAGGCCTGGCTCCGGCTCATGATGCGTCCGGCACCGTGTGGGGCAGAGCAGTTCCACTCCGCATTACCTTTACCGATGCAAATAAGCGATCCGTCTCGCATGTTTAGCGGGATGATGCACTTTTCCCCCTCATAAGCGGCAATCGCCCCCTTGCGGATGATGTTGTCGTCACCTATGTAGTTGTGCACGCTCTCAAAAGCCCAATCATAGGGCGTCGCTTCCACATTTCCTTGCAGGATGAAATAATCCATGATGAGGCTGGCAATCAGACTGCGGTTCATCTTAGCCCAACGCTGACAAAGACGCATGTCATGCAGGTAATCTTCCCGATAATTGCCTTCCAGATAGGAAAGGTCAGACGGTATGGCCGGCTTACGCATCTTGAACGAATTGTGCAGTTGGCGTATGGCATCCTGCAGCTCGTCCTTGCGCCCTGCCGCTTTGTATTCGGCAATCATGCGGTCTTGTTTTTCCATCAGTTCCGCCCAACCAGACTGGCATTTCACGGCCAGCTTCTGATAGATCTGCGCTACCTGCTTACCCAAGTTGCGGCTTCCGGTGTGAACCACCAGATAGGTCATGCCGCACTCGTCCTTGTCCAGTTCGATGAAGTGGTTACCACCACCCAATGACCCAATGGAGGCGTTCAATCGTTTGGGTTCTTTCAGTTCGCGGTAACAACGCAACTGCTTGATGATGTCCTTGGCTTCACGATATACATCCATGTACTTTTGCGGGAGCGGTGCATAACGGCTATCCCGATAATTGCGGCCGGACGGTATACACCGAAGAATAAACTCGTTGAGGGCATGGTAGTCTATGTCACCCTTGCAGGCGAACGGTTGTACCAAGATGCCACAGCCGATGTCCACGCCCACGATATTCGGAATCACCTTGTCGCCTAAGTCTCCGGTAAAGCCTATGACACAGCCTGCTCCGGCATGTACATCGGGCATGATGCGGATTTTACACTTGCTGAACACATCGATGGACAGCAACTCCTTGATTTGCTCACTGGCACTGTCCTCGATGTTGTCCGTGAAGATTCTTACGTTATAGCCTTCTATGGTTTTCATTTTGTTTTATGAAAGGATGCGTATTTTTAATTGTTTCTTTTCGTCTTCAACCAACTTGTCCCATAAGCGGGAACGCTGCAGGGCGGATGCCGGAATATAATCCTGGTATTTCTCCAGAAACTCCATACTGTACAATTCATCCCGGCGATAGCAGTCGATGATTTCATTCCAATCCCAATAGTCGGCAAATTGCTCCAAGAGCGCAGGAGTCAGTTCTACACTGGAATTACCCGACAATTTGGACCAATTCCAATAATCCTTGTATCTTTCCAGATTTTCCGCTGTAAACAAATGTTCGTTGTCGGAACCGGAAAGCTCCTCCCAATCCACTTTGTTCTTAAACTTCTCAATCATGGATACAGTCCAAAGGATATTGCTGTTGTCTGAAATCTCTTTCCACACCACCTTGTCCTTGTACTTTTCTA
Organism: Phocaeicola sp.; assembly: GCF_057861905.1. Lineage (NCBI taxonomy): Bacteria > Pseudomonadati > Bacteroidota > Bacteroidia > Bacteroidales > Bacteroidaceae > Phocaeicola > Phocaeicola sp. The sequence goes on from NZ_DBMACV010000001.1 coordinate 67,141, forward strand.
GCAGTTGTTCGTTCCAAGCAAATTCGCTTGACAACTCTTTCCATGCAGCCTCTTCCAATACTTTAGCCATAAAATCGTTGTTCCAGTTTTTTGTTGCCATACTACTTGTTATTAAATGGTTTAACATAAATTTTGTTGCAAAGTAAGGGTTGTCAAGTGCCAAAATGAAGCATAACCTCAAAAAATAAATTGAAAAGCAGAAAAAACAAGGATGTGCCGCAATTTTTCACAAGTAAACTGCTAACTTTGTAGCAGAACATTAAATAAATAACAGTATGGCAGCAAATCTCTTCGGGCGCTATGTCTGGCTGATAGACACCCTGCGCCGATACAAACGCCTGACGTTTCAGGAAATCAGCGAGCTTTGGCAGGAATGCGGATTGGGCTATGGCGAGGAATTGCCCCTGCGCACGTTTCACAATCATCAGAAGGCCATCAAGGACATCTTCGACGTGTACATCGACTGCGACCGCAAGGACGGTTACCGCTATTACATCGACGAGCCGGAGCGGTTGGAAGGAAACAACCTGCAAAGCTGGCTGATCAGTTCCTATGCCACCTTGAACCAGATTCAGGCGGACAACAAACTGGAAGACAGGATTATCTTTGAGGACATCCCGTCGGGGCAAACCTGGCTTACGCCCATCGCCGAGGCCATGCGGCGCAACCACGTGCTGAGCATCACGCATCAGGGGTTTGGCAAACCGGAAGCCAGCACGTTTGAGATTGAGCCATACTGCCTGAAAGTTGTAAAGCGCCGTTGGTACGTGGTGGCACGCAGTCCGTATTATTCAGACCGGAACAAAGAAAAAGGCATTAAGCCTGTCGATGTCTACCGGGTGTATGCCCTCGACCGCATTTCGGATATCCAGGACACTGGCAGGACGTTCAAGATGAAAAAGAACTTCGACGTAAACCGGTATTTTGAAGGATGTTGTGGAGTAATCACGTCGGACGGGCCCATCCAGCGCATCGTACTCTTGGCCTATGGCGGTTTTGCCGACTATCTGCGTACATTGCCGCTGCATGAGTCGCAAAGGGAGATAGAGGGCGATGACGAGTCCACGCTCTTTGAATATCACCTGAAGCCGACTTTCGACTTCTACCAACTGGTTCTTGCTCAAGGTGACCAAGTAGAAGTGCTGGAGCCAGAATCAGTGCGCAACGAAATGCGCAATTTCGCAAAAAACATGTTGGACTATTACACTTGGGAGGAGGATAAACCATGCAAGGAATAAATTTCATAGCCATCGACTTTGAGACAGCCACAGGCAAACGTGCTTCCATCTGTGAGGCTGGTATCTGCGTGGTACGTGACGGAGAGATTGCAGAAACCCGTTCGTGGTTCGTCCGCCCGCAAGGAAACAGCTACAGTTATTGGAACATGCAGATCCATGGCATCCGGCCAAATGATACAGCCAACTCTCCGGAATTTCCGGAAATATGGGAGGAAATATCCGGATACCTTAAGGACATTCCCGTGCTTGTGGCCCACAATGCCGCATTCGACATCAGCTGCATCCGCCACTCGTTGGAATTATACGGTATGGAGAAGCCGGACGTCACCTATTATTGTTCCCACCGTGCTGCACGCAGGCTTTATAACTTCGGCTGCAACAGTCTGGATTACCTTTGCCACCAGTTTAAGATTCCATACGGTCAACACCACCGAGCAGGGGATGATGCCGAGATGTGCGCACGACTGTTTTTGAGGGAATTGGAGGATGCCGGATGGTGCGGACTGGAAGAAATGGGGAATTGTGGTGGAAAGTTGTAAAATGAAAAACAAACTTATGATACGATGAATACATTAGAATTAAAATCCATTGCGGAACTGCAGGACATGGCGTTTTATATTCCTGCCTATCAACGGGGATATCGTTGGACGCAGCAGCAAGTGAAAGATTTGCTGAAAGATATACTTGAGTTCAGCGAGAAGAAAGGTAATGCCAGCATTTATTGCTTGCAGCCATTAGTCATCGTGAAAAGACTTTCCGATGAAGATTCAGTAATGAAGCGAATACATGAGGCAAAAGATTTGAATGAAGTAAGACACTTGCTGAAAGAACAATGGGAAGTAGTGGACGGACAACAGAGACTGACTACCATTCGCCTTATTTTAGAAGTGTTACAGCAACCTCATTTCTACGATATTGAGTATGAGACCCGTAAAAACAGCGCCTCTTTTTTAGATGGCATTATGAACGGAATTCCAGACTCTAATGTCAAGGAAAACATTGATTATTACTACATTAAACAAGCTGTCAATTGCACCAACAATTGGCTGAAGGGAAAAGACATTGACCGTTTTCGAAACGTTTTGCTCCATCAGGTAAAGTTCATTTGGTATGAAACCCAAGAGAATAACCCCAAAGAGGTGTTTACACGGCTGAACATCGGAAAGATTTCGTTGACCAATGCAGAGTTAATAAAGGCACTTTTACTAAACAAATCCAACTTCCCGAACGATGACTACAGCAGAGTCAGGTTACGTCAGCAGGAGATAGCTATGGAATGGGATGTCATAGAATACACACTTCAATCCAATGAATTCTGGCTCTTCCTTAACGAACCCGGCAACGAACGTTCGACACGTATTGATTTCATCTTTGACATGATTTGTCAAGAAGACATGCTGCATTGCAAGGATGACCAAGAGATTCAGATGAATGATGACCTCAAAACATTCCGTTACTTCAATCATTATTTTGAAACACAGAAGCAAAAAGAAGAAGCTATCCAAACTATCTGGGAGAAAGTAAAAGAGATTTTCCAGACCTTGCAAGAGTGGTTTGATGACAAGGAATTGTACCATTATATCGGTTTCTTGATTTGCATCGGAAAAAGCGTAAACAGAATTTATCGGCAATGGACACGATATGCCACCAAATCGGCTTTCCGAGAAAATTATCTTATGAAGGCAATCAAGGAAAGCATCCGTTACAAGGACATTGAAAATACCGTCTATGAAGTTGATGCGGAAGTTCCCCAAGAATTCAAAGGTGGGGTCAAGCAGAATTGTCGTCCTATTTTGCTTCTGTACAACCTGCAGACAGTCATCAACCAGAATAATGTATTGGCTGAAAACAAGAAATACCGGGAGGGTGTATTTTACAAATTCCCGTTTCATTTGTATAAATCAGAAGATTGGGACGTGGAACATATTGACTCAAATACTGAAAACAAACTGAATGATATACAATCGCAGCGCGAATGGTTGCTTAATGCCTATTTCGGACTCCAGGGTGAGGTATTCAAGGAAATCAGGAAAAATATTAAAGACTTCTTCGAGAAATTTACCGGAAAGAATTACGAACAAAGCGAAGATCCGGACAAGCAGAAGGCACGAAACGAGCGATTTGAAGAGCTGCGAAGCAGTATTGATGACATAAACGGGAATATTCGGCTGTCTCAGATTGAGAAGAATAAAATATGGAACTTTGCCCTGCTGGATTCATCCACCAACCGGAGTTATGGAAATGCCATCTTTCCGGCCAAGCGTAGAGTCATCATTGGCAAGGATCAGGGTAAGAGGTTCTTTCCGCCAACGGTTGACGAGAACGGAGCGATTGTGGAGTGTAAAGTCCAAGAAAGTCAATCCTCTTTCATCCCGCCATGCACCAAATCTGTCTTCCTGAAGTACTACAACGCTGCATCGTCTGATTTCAATACTTGGAACAAGGAAGATGCCATAGCTTATATGAATAACATCAAAGTCACACTTAAAGAATTTTTATTATGACAGAATATAGCAAGAACATTTCGTTTTGGAGTCTGTTGGCATCAAAGAAAATAGTCATTCCCATCATTCAGCGCGACTATGCACAAGGCAGAATTGGCAAAGAATATCTTCGGGAACGTTTCCTTGGCCAGTTGTTTGCCGCACTACAAGGGGATGCTAAGCCATTGGTGCTCGATTTTGTCTATGGAAGTGTGGAAGCGGACACTTTCTATCCGCTCGACGGTCAGCAACGTCTGACTACGTTATGGCTGCTGCATTGGTATTTGGCTTTATGTGCGGGGACATTAAACGAAGATAGGGCAACACTGCAACGATTCTCATACGAAACAAGAGTCTCCTCCCGAACCTTCTGCCAAAAACTTTGTGACATAAACGAAAAATATAAACCAAAGAATCACGGCATCCGTTCTTTCATACGCAACCAACGCTGGTATTATTCCATTTACGATCAGGATCCTACCATACAATCCATGTTGCGTATGCTGGAAGGTACGGACATTAAGGACAGCAACGAAACAGACATAATAGACGGTATTGAAGAATATTACCTAAAATGGACAAAAGATAGGGCTTTGGAACTTTTGGAACGATTGAAAGATGAAGAGAAGGCACCTGTTAAATTCTATCTGTTGAACATGGAAGACAAAAACATGCCGCTGACCGATGACCTGTACATCAAGATGAATGCCCGTGGAAAAGTCCTGACCGATTTTGAGAACTTCAAGGCCGATTTGCTGAAATACAAACAGAACGACCGGGAGTATTTGATACCGGAGAATGATGCAAGTAAAGAAGATGGATTCAGTGTGTTGATGGACACTCGGTGGACAGATCTATTTTGGCACTTCCGGTCCACCGAAGACCGCATTGATGAAATCTACATGAGTTTCTTCAACCGATTTTTCCTCAATTGGCGCATTGCGAACACAAGTTCTAAACCGGAAAAGATAACAATGGAAGATTTGTATAAGATGCTGTCCACGGCAGATAAGAAAGGAAACAAAACAGACTGCCATTATCAAAGCATGAGCATCTACAATGATGTACTCACTAAAGAATGTATCGGTGAACTTACGGCTTGCTTGAACAATCTGTGTAGACAGTATGAAAAACTAACAGAAGATTATGGAAAAGGAAAAGTCAAACAGGCTATGGATGAGCTTTTTTGGCCTTATTGGAGGTCAGACGAAGATAAAACCGGCAATACACCATTCTATTTTATCCCACATTATAAAAAGACAGAAAACAATAAGACAGATAATACTCCATACACGCTTACCTATCCGCAACAAGTAGTTTTCCATGCTATTTGCGTTTATCTGACCACATGTAAAGAGGTGAACACAAACAGCCTAAAAGACTGGATGCATTTTGTATGGAATATAGTGGAGAACAGCTATATAGACAAGGAACAAAGCATCAGTGCCATCCGTTTCTTTGGAAAGGGAATCAATGAATTGCCCAAACTCGGAAATGCAGCAATGCCCAATAATGCTTCGGACGACATCATCACTTACTTAGCCGGAATAGACGAAAGCCAGATAAAAGACACATTCAGCCGGAGACAGCTATTGGAAGAAATATCGAAAGCCAAACAAATAAAGAAAGGCCCTGACTGGAAAGGTAAAATATACGCAGCAGAGAACTTTACGTTCTTCAAAGGTGCCATCGCCTTCCTTTTCAACAACGAAGAAGGAAAGGTAGATTGGAGTTGCTTTGATAAAAAGATGGAGACCGCAAGGCTGTTGTTCGATAAAGAAGGTATCCGGACGGAGAAGCGTGTGGAAGCCTTGCATACGCTATACAGCTACTGTGACAGTTGGGAATTACAATTCTGGTGGAATGCCAAGATATTTACTTGTACCGCAAAAACATGGAAAGAAAACATCCTGACCAAAGTCAATACCTCCAACGAATATATCTATTCAAAACCGGTTCACCATTTGTTGATGGGGCATTCTCCTTCGAATGAGACAAAGTCTGATAAAATACGACTATTGGCGAATGAATCATTCGTTAGGTTCCTCGTATCGGAAAACACAAATAACTGGAATCTGTATATCCGTCATCCACATGATGCTTTGTACTATTGTGGCTATAAGTATGGGGTAATGTTGAACTATCCGATGCGCGATACCTATTTGAACCAACTATTAGATGCTGGAATTATAGAACTGACCGATAGCAATAAGAGAATAGCCGGCACCGGACTGTTTTGGGGAAATCTTAGTATAAACTTCATCTATCATGTAAACGGAAAGGAGCTTTATCTGCAATGGTATAAGCAAAGTAACAATAAGGAATACGATATCTATCTCATGACGCAGGAATGGGATTACAAGAGGCGTACCATTGTGTTGGAGAACGAACAAGGTGACAAAAAGCAATACTATTGTTTTAATATTGCAAAGCCGAGTGATGGCACTCCATACATTAAGAGTTTCTGCCAACAAGTAGAAACTGAATTTGCAGAATTCATCTCAGAAAAAAACATCCAATGAATAGGTTATCCATCCTCCACCTCTCCGATACCCACAATCAGCATCGGCGGCTTAACCGGCAGCCCGATGCTGACATCCTTATACATTCTGGAGATTTCACCATGAATGGGAGCGAGCAAGAAGCCATTGATTTCATGAATTGGTTTTGCGATCTCCCTTACCCGCACAAGATTTTTATCTGTGGCAATCACGATGTCTGTCTATACGGAGCCAATATAGACGGGTTGGATGAAAATGTGCATTATCTCTGCAATTCAGGCGTGGTAATTGACGGAGTGAAATACTATGGAGTTCCTATGTTCATGGAGGATTGTATTTCTGACCGTCAGACTCGTAACTATGCGGCCATACCTGCCGATACGGATGTGTTGATTACCCATTGTCCACCTTATGGTGTGCTCGATTTTGACGATGGGATAAACTATGGCTCGGCAGAACTTCTGGTGAGGGTAGAAGAAATAAAACCCTGCCTGCATTTGTTTGGTCATATCCATAAGCAGCATGGTGTAGAGAAACACGGTTCAACTGTTTTCTCGAATGGGGCAATTATGAATGGAGATTACACGAACTTTAATTGTCCGAACTTGATTGGAATATGAATAAGGTGGATATTGATTCCGAAAACGAGACGATGATTCTGTCTTGCAAAATCAAGTCATAATTTTCTGCCTAAAAAGAACAATATGCCGTCTTAGGAGTAGTGAGTACAATTAGGGAGCATTATAGCCCCTATGTTTCCCAAGATCGCTGTCATAGTGAGAACCTGCGAAATGAAGCAGGCGAAATCTTGTAGGTTCTCTCTATAGCAGCGGATTGGGATTATCCAAGCAACTGTAATAGCCTGTCAGCAGAACTTGCTTGGTGCCGTTGGCACGGAGTAAGTTCGCTGAGTAGCTCCTCTATATTCTCCATTTTATCGTATTGAGATTGCATCGCATACCTAAATCAAGCTCATAATAGATGTTTTCCATGAGCTATGCGTAAATTTTCCAAGAAATGTTATACCTTTGCCGTATAGTTTAATTCATTAAACATGGCAGAAAGAGATTTAAACAGACTAAAATTGGTTTTGGTCGAAAAGAAACGGACAGGAGTTTGGTTGGCACAAGAACTGGGGGTGTCGCCTGTGACCATCAGTAAATGGTGCTCCAATATCACACAGCCATCCTTGCCGACTTTGAGCAGGATAGCTGAGTTACTGGATGTTGACCCCAGGGCATTGTTAAACGGAAAGGATACACAGCATGATAGATAATTCACATAGCCAAATGGTCGCCCTCATCTGGAATATCGCAGATGATGTATTAAGGGATGTCTTCTTGCGGGGGCAGTATCGCGATGTGATATTGCCCATGGTCGTACTGCGGCGTCTTGACGCACTTCTTGAACCGACCAAGGAAGAAGTGGAAGAAGAAATCAAGGAAAGTGGTATAGAAAATGTTGACGAAGGTGTCTTGAAAGACATAACCGGACTCAGTTATTTCAATACAAGCAAATGGACGCTCAACCGCTTGAAGTCACAGGCTTCAGACAGCAATGACATTCTATACGACAACTTCGTGGAATATCTGAACGGATATAGCGAAAACGTGCGTGATGTGTTGAGACATTTTGAATACTATTCTAAAGCCCGCAAGTTGGCAGATAATGACCGACTGTTGTCCATCATTGAACGGATTACAGATCCGCGTATCAACCTGACCGATAAAGAGACCACTGACCCCGACGGCTTGCCACTTCCTGCCCTGACAAATGTGGGTATGGGAACCGTATTTGAAGAACTTCTGCGTAAGTTTAATGAAGAGAACAACGAGGAAGCCGGTGAGCACTTCACCCCCAGGAATGCTATCTCTTTATTGGCTCATATGGTGTTTGAACCGGTCAAGGACGATTTGCCTAAAATCATATCCTTATACGACCCAGCTTGCGGCTCCGGTGGTATGCTGACCGAAGGCCGTGAATACCTGCTTGACATTGGGGTGCGGAGCAGTGCCATCCAGTTATCCGGTACGGAGATAAACCCGGAAACATACGCTATTTGTAAATCCGATGTCATCATCAAGGGTGTTGACCCTGACGGCATATATTGTGGTAATACACTTACAGAAAACCATTTCGCAGACAAGTCGTTTGGCTATATGCTGACGAATCCCCCATACGGAAAGTCATGGAAAGAAGACAAAAAGAAAATATACCACGAGAAAACATTGCTTGACCACCGCTTTGAACTTGAGCTGACCAACTTTGCAGGCGAGGTTGAATTGTTGGATTGCACTCCCCGTACATCTGACGGGCAGATGCTCTTCCTTTTAGAAGAAGTAAACAAGATGAAGCCGCTTGAATATCAGCCACAGGGAAGCCGTGCTGCATCCATCCATAACGGTTCTTCTTTGTTCACCGGTGATGCTGGAAGCGGCGAGAGCAATATCCGCCGTTATCTTATTGAAAACGATTTGGTAGAAGCCATCGTGCAGTTGCCTAACAACATCTTCTACAACACGGGCATTTCCACGTATGTATGGCTGCTGACCAACAAAAAAACGGAACGAAGGAAAGGGCAAGTGCAACTCATAGACGCTTCACAGGCGTTTGAGAAACTGAGAAAGAACCAAGGTTCAAGAAACTGCACCATTTCCGACTCTTATCGGGAAGCTATCCTACAAGTCTATATGAATTTTGTAGAAAAGGAGGTAGATGAAGAGAACAAAGTCAGTTCCAAGATATTCGATGGGGATGATTTTCGCTACTACAACGTAACTATTGAACGCCCGTTACGACTTCGTAGCCAATTCAATGCACTCCGGATTGACGCCATGCGTTATGACAGTAGTGACCTCGAAACAAGCCAGTGGCTCTACCAGACATACGGCGAACAGGTGTATGAGGGATTAGAAACAGAAATACCGTCTATCAAAGAATACCTGAACGAGCAGGAAATCAAGATGACAGACAAGAAACTTGTCAAGCTATTGTCTGCCAAGGCGTGGAAGGAGCGGCGCAAACTGATGGAAGCAGCCAAGGAACTGATGAAGGTTGTAGGAACTGAGGTGTTCATGGACTACAACCGGTTCTTTACCGAAGTTTGTGCAGCGGCAAAAAATTTGAAGCTTGATTTGAAAACCGCCGCTCTTGGCATCATTGCCCGTGCAATGTCAGTCACCGACCCGGAGGCTGCACCTGTCATCAAAAAGGAACATCGTGCCAACAGCAAAGACATCAACAACCTTTTGGCCACATTCGGTGTACCCGAAGAAAGACTTACTGATTATGGATATATGGCTGCGAAGAAAAATGTGTATGTGGAATATGAGGCAGACAGCGATCTCCGCGATAGCGAGAAGATACCCATTAAAGAGGATATTTATGGATACTTCCAGCGTGAAGTCAGGCCTTATGTAGATGACGCATGGATTAACCTGCCATCAACAAAAATAGGCTGTGAAATCTCATTTAACAAGTATTTTTACAAGCCTACCCCTTTGCGCTCCCTCGAAGAGAACGAGCGTGATATTCTTGCCCTTGACGAGAAGAGTCAAGGTTTTATACGGTCACTTTTTGAAACAACGGAATTATGATAGTCATGGAACAACAATATAATGAAGCGGTGACAGCCATCAAGCAGGCTATCCTGCAAAGCCAGTATCGTTCGGTCAAGTTGATTACCGGCGAACAGCTGTCACTCTATTTTGGCATAGGACGATATGTGTCGGCCAATTCACGCACCGGAACATGGGGTACAGGAGCCATAAGTCGTATAAGCGAACGGTTGAAAAGAGAGCTGCCCGGCTTACGCGGGTTCTCCGAACAAAACATACGCAATATGCGTACATTTGCCGAGTATTGGGAGGCGTATCTAAAATGCTCGCCAACGGCGAGCGAATTGCAACTACCTGTTGTTGAGAGCGGTATTGATATAGACGGCTTTTCATTACAAAAATGGTCGCCCGTGGCGAGCGAAATCAACCGGGAAGAGTTCTTGGGTATCAGTTTCTCTCATCACATGGAAATACTGCATAAGACGAGAGACATCCATGAAGTGCTGTTTTATATCCACCAGTCCGTTTTGCACAAATGGGATAAATACGATCTGCGCAGCAGACTGAAAGAGAATCTGTACCAGAACAGGGGAAGTGCCACAAACAACTTCCTGCAAACCATGCCTGTGGCAGATGCCCGGAAAGCCGTCGGTATGTTCAAGGATGAATATCTGCTTGACTATATCAACGTGGAAGAAATGGAAGTAGACAAGGCTGACGATGTGGACGAGCGTGTTGTGGAACAAGCCATAGTACGCAACATCAAGAAGTTCATCATGACATTCGGACGCGATTTTGCCTTCATTGGCAATCAATATCATTTGGAGATATTCACAGAGGAACTGTTTCCCGACCTGCTTTTCTTTAACCGTGAGTTGAATTGCATGGTGGTAGTTGAATTGAAAAAGGGAGCGTTCAAGTCCGGGTATATCGGTCAGCTTCAAACTTATATGCGTGTGCTTGATGATAAAGTGCGCAAGCCACACGAAAATCCGACTATCGGAATCCTGTTGTGCAAGAGTGCCGACAAAGCCTTTGTGGAATATGTCATCCGCGACTATAACAGTCCGATGGGTGTAGCTACCTATAAGACAGCGGCAGACATGGACGAGAAGATGCGAAATTCTCTTCCTGACATGGAAGAAATGCGTAAGCTCTTAATGGATAATGATGAGATAAAATAACTCTGCTTGCATGGAAAGATATAGCGAATATAAGGATAGCGGTGTACAATGGTTGGGAGAGATTCCGAAGCATTGGGAAATAAAAAAAGCTAAATATATTTGGCAAGAACTCTTTTCTTTGTCAGAAAAGGGCAATGAGGGCTTATTGTCTGTTTCACAAAACGATGGAATAACAAAGGCTAGAAATGATTCAAGAAGTGAATCCTTAATAGGTTATAAGAAAGTGTCAAAAGACAATCTTGTAATCAATATAATGCTTGCTTGGATGGGAGGATTAGGAGTTTCTGCTTATGACGGCATTGTTAGTCCTGCTTATTGTGTGTATAAACTCACAGATGATTATAATCCTAAATTCATGCACTATTTGTATAAAACACCTCAGTATCTTGCTGAATTTGCAAGGCGTTCTACAGGTGTTATTCCTTCACGTTGGAGAATGTACACGGATGATTTTGGTCAAGTATTAACAATAATTCCTCCGTTTCCCGAACAACAATCCATTGCTGCCTATCTTGATGCCGCAACGGTAAAGATAGATAAAGCCATTGCTCAACAGCAGAAGGTGATAGACCTTTTGAACGAGCGCAAGCAGATAATCATCAATCATGCTGTAACCAAAGGGTTTAACCCTAATGTTTCCATGAAAGATAGCGGCATGGAATGGATAGGAAAAATTCCAGGACACTGGGAACAACTGCCGTTGAAATATGTCTTTGAAATACGAAATGGCTACACTCCATCAAAGAATAATAAAAGTTATTGGACAAATGGAACAATACCTTGGTATCGCATGGAAGATATAAGGAAGAGTGGACGTATTTTGAATGAATCAATACAATACGTAACCCACAAGGCAGTGAATGGAAAGGGTTTGTTCAAGGCTGGATCGTATATTATGGCGATATGCACTGCTTCCATTGGCGAGCACGCAATGTTAATTGCTGATTCGCTTGCGAATCAGCGATTTGCGAATTTTAACATTCGCAAATCGCTGGTCGAAGACTTCGACCCCATGTATTTGTTTTACTTCATGTACGTGGTAGGCGATTTTTGCCGGAATAACGCCAATTCTACATGTTTCCAATATGTCGATATGGAAGCGTTGAAGCGTTTTCCGATTCTAAAGCCTTCAAAAGAAGAACAAAAATGTATTGTTGCGTATTTAGATAAAGGATTGAAGAAACTGAATACGGCGCTAGAACAAACGAAAGACCGGATCGTACTCCTTCAGGAACGTAAGCAAATCATCATCAACGAAGTAGTAACAGGTAAAGTAAAAGTGTCATGAACGTATCAGGAACAAATGAACAGGCTTTTGAAGCCTTGATAGAAAGAGCACTTGTAGGCAATACCTTGGAGGAACGCCAACAAACAGGTGCGACGGACGTGGACAAACAACAGCCTGCGCCCGACCAATATTATTGGGGACAACCCAAGGACATGACCGAGAAGAAATATGCTTTTGATATGCGCCGCTTATGGTCATTTCTTGAAACGACACAGCAAGACATCCTTGACGAATACAAGGGCAAAGACATACGGACGGAACTGCCCAAGCAGCTGTCTAAAGCCATTGATACATTTGGCATCATCCATGTGCTTAGGAAAGGAGTAGACATCGACAACATACACCTTACGCTGTTTTATCCCAAACCCTCAAAGGCCGACAGCGAGCTTTCAAGAATCAAGTACGCTCAAAACCAATTCTCTATCACCCGTCAGCAGACTTATTCCGTTTTGCATCCCGGCGATGAGATAGACATGGTGCTTTACGTGAACGGCCTACCACTCTTCACTTTTGAGTTCAAGAATCCCTGGACGCATCAAACAGCCCGCTATGACGGCCAAAAACAATATAAGGAAGACCGCAATCCCAAAGACACCTTGTTGAAATTCGGACGCTGCCTGGCACATTTCACTATGGACAAGGACGAAGTGTACTTCACCACACGGCTCAACCTCGACAAGACATACTTTATGCCCTTCAACCAAGGGTTGCCCAACGGACAGGGTGCTGGCAATCCGGTTAATGTCAATGGAGGATATAAGACCTCGTACATGTGGGAATGGGTATTGCAGAAAGATACAGTGGCCGACATCATCAAGAGCTTTGTGCTGTTCGACTATGGTGAGTCAAAGACACAAAAGAAAGTACCTCATATCATGAAGAACGCCAAAAAGCTCATTTTCCCTCGTTTTCATCAACTGGATGTTGTGGGCAAGTTGGTGGAAGAAGTATCACGGACGGGAATTGGCAAGACCTATCTTATTGAACATTCGGCTGGTTCGGGCAAATCCAACTCACTTACTTGGCTTGCATTCAAGTTGATTGATGTTTGTCCTACCACAATGGATGCACTCCGCGCCAAATCGCTTGATGGGAAATTGTATGATTCGGTGATCGTCGTGACAGACCGTCGCCTGCTCGACAAGCAGATAACCGACAATATCAAAGCATTCGGGCAAAGTGAAAAAATCATCGCCCATGCCGATACGTCGAAAATGCTCAAAGAAGCCATCGAGCAAAGTAAGCGCATCATTATCACAACCATACAGAAGTTTCCATACATCTGTGATTCCATTGCCGATGTGAGTGACCGGAATTTTGCCATCATTATTGATGAAGCACACAGCTCGCAATCGGGCATAGCCGCCGACAGTGCCAACAAGGCCATTCAAAAAGACAAAGATTGTGAAGAAATCGACACAGACGAACTGTTGGAGAAGCTGATGAAAGACCGCAAAATGAGCACCAACTGCTCCTATTTTGCATTTACAGCCACGCCCAAAAAAGAAACACTCGAACGGTTTGGAACGAAAGGTGAGGATGGCAAATTCCATCCGTTCCACCTTTACAGTATGAAGCAAGCCATAGAAGAAGGCTTTATTCTCAATGTGCTGACTAATTACACCACCTACAGAAGTTATTACGAGCTGACCAAAAGCATAGAGGACAACCCGGAATACAACAATGCGAAAGCCCAGAAGTTGCTTCGCAAAGCGGTGGAACGTGAGCCTAAGACCATTGAGGCAAAGGCGGACATCATGCTGACCCATTTTGATGCCAAGATATTCCGCAACCATAAACTAAAAGGCAAAGCCAAGGCTATGGTTGTGACAAAGGATATAGAATGCGCTATCTTGTATTATAAAGCTCTGTGTGAAATTGCCGACAAGAAGAAAATACCGTTTAAGATTCTGATAGCATTCTCCGGCACAAAGGCCGTCAATGGCAGGGAATACACCGAAACCGAAATGAATGGATTCCCGGACACGAAAACAGCGGAAAATTTTGAATCGGATGACTACCGTATCTTGGTAGTGGCCAACAAATACCTGACGGGATTTGACCAACCGAAATTGTGTGCAATGTATATTGACAAGCCGCTTGACGGGGTGCTGGCGGTACAAACATTGTCAAGGCTGAACCGTGCTGCCCCGGAACTTGGCAAGCGCAGTGAAGACTTGTTTGTCTTGGATTTCTATAACAGCACAAAGGATATGGAAGACGCTTTCAATCCCTTCTATACTTCCACCGTCTTATCGGAAGCCACAGATGTGAATGTCCTGCATGAGCTGAAAGCTACTCTGTTAGGCATCGGCGTATTTGACATGGACGAAGTAAATGAATTTGTGGGCATGTACTTGCATGGAGAAGAAGCGGATAAATGGGCACCGATTATAGATACGGCGGCAGAACGTTTCAACACAGAAATTGAATGGCCGGAAAACGGCAAGGCAGATTTCAAGATGAAGTGTAAACAGTTTGTGAGGGTTTACTCCAAAGTCGCTGCTATCATGGGTTATGAGGTAAAGGATTGGGAGAAAATGTTTTGGTTCTTGCGTTTCCTCATACCCGAACTTCATGTTGAGTCAAGTGGAGGAAAGGACATAAAGGATTTGCTGGATTATGTCGACTTGAATACCTACGGATTGCGCCGAACAGCCCTGAATGAAACCATCGGGCTTGATGCAGGTGAATCTGTCATTGACCCTAATAAACCTGTGATGGTCAACGGTGGAAGCAATGAAGAACCTAAAGACCCGTTGGATGCCATTCTGGCCGAGTTTAATGAGCGTTGGTTTAAGGGGTGGGATGCCGCACCCGATGACCAAAAGGCCAAGTTGTTAAGCATTACCAAAGCCGTAGCAGAGGATGATGATTACCAAAACCTTGTTGTCGGGAATCCCGACAAACAGGCTGTGGATGAAGCCTTGGGAATTATTATTGACCGAGTTATGCGGAAAAAGCGCAAAGGAGACATGTCTTTATACAAGGCATACCAAGATGACGGATTTAAACACGATTTACGTATTGTGATAGACCGGATGTTGGGAGACTTGGATTATGTGAGATAATATTGTAATACAATGAGTACAGCATATATGAAGTGCAGAACATTAGAGTTGGAAATACCGGAAGGAAATCCATTTCAGAATGACAAATTGGATAGAAGCCACCTCGGCAATATTTTGACGGATATTGTAAAGTTTTATGGGCAATCTGGTTGTGTTATGGCACTTAATGGAGAATGGGGTGCCGGAAAAACTACATTTGTCAAAATGTGGGGACAAAAACTTAAAAACGATGGTTTCAAAACTTTGTATTTCAATGCTTGGACAACGGATTTTTCGGACGACGCCTTAATGTCCATCGTATCTGAGTTAAAAGAGTTGTCATCGCAAAATGGCAATGTGAACAGACTGGCATCTTATGCTGCAAGAATAGCACTTTCTGTCGGAAAAGGGCTTTTGAGAAAAGTAACTGGAGTAGAATCTGATGAATTGGATGTTGCTATCTCTGAAACATCAGAAATAGGCGAAGAATATCTGAAAGAATTTGCCGTACAAAAAGAAACGATAGAAGAGTTCAAACGCCAAGTTATGGAATATGTGGCAGACAACGCAAAAGAACATCCGGTTGTGTTTTTTGTTGATGAGTTAGACAGATGCAATCCCAACTATGCGGTATCAGTTCTGGAACGAATTAAACATTTGTTTGACATTCCTAATTTGGTATTTGTACTGGCTATTAACAAAAAACAGCTATGCAATGCCATACAAGGTTATTTTGGGTCTATGAATATGGATTCCAATGAGTACCTACGCCGGTTCATTGACATTGAATACACATTGCCGGCTCCACAATTAGAAAAATTCTGTAACTATCTTTACGACGAATATGGATTTGATGAGTTTTTCCGAAATAGCGAACGTATGCAACATACAGGCTTTCAAGGTGAAGGAGATTGGTTTAAGGAAACAGCTCACCAATTATGTCAGGCTTCACAAGTAAATCTGAGACAAATGGATCGAATATATGCTTATGCACGTTTGGCCTTAATGCAATTTGGACCAAGCACACACTTAATGCCTGATGTATATTTCATGCTCTGCTTTTGGAAAGTCATAAATCCTGCATTTTATAATGATATTCGGATGAAAGCATATACCATCCAAGAATTACTCTCAAATTTGGAGGAAGTTTTACCACATAGTCTTTATGCTTCCATTAATAACCCATACGAATCGAACTTCTTTGTATCTTCAATCGCAAGTTTGATTTACAGCTATGATGTTACAAGTCTATCTACTGCTCGTGTGACACAACCAAGTCTTGCAAGTGTAAAAGATGGAGAAAAGACCATCTATCCCATAAAGAGCAAATATATAAATGAAGATGTTCTTAATAAAGCTTTAGATGAACTCTATAGCCATCCTCCACGGGAAGCGTATTATGGACTATCATTAGTTTTCAATAGGATAGATTTACTTGAAAACTTTAAGCTGAACTGATGAGAATAAAATATGTCATTGAGAATAATTAAATTGTAATTCATGCCCAAACTTCGCTGTGTAGTAGAACGCATCACCTATCAGAATCCGGAGAACGGATATTCTGTCATGAAAGTCAAGGTGAAAGGTTATGACGACCTTGTGACCTTGGTAGGCAACCTGTTAGATGTACCTGCCGGAAGCGTGCTGCTGTGCGAAGGTGATTGGAAGGTGGACAAGCGTTATGGCAGCCAGTTTGTCTGTCAGACTTGGGAGGAAGTGATGCCTGCCACTGTCTATGGCATTGAGAAATATCTGGGAAGCGGTCTGGTGAAAGGAATCGGGCCGAAGTTCGCCCAACTCATTGTGAAGCGGTTCGGGCTGGATACCATCGAGGTGATAGAGACCGACATCGAACGGCTGTATGAAGTGCCGGGCATCGGCAGGAAGCGTGTGGAGAAAATCCGCGAAAGCTGGGAGAAGCAGAAGGACATCAAGAACGTGATGCTTTTCCTGCAAGGCTATGGGGTAAGCACGGCCTATGCAGCCAAGATATACCGCCAATACGGCAAGGAGAGCATCGACAAGGTGAAAGAGAACCCTTACCGCCTGGCGGATGACATCTGGGGCATCGGCTTCAAGACAGCTGACGGAATCGCAGGGAAGATGGGATATGAGAAGAACGACCTGCGTCGCTGCAAGAGCGGCATCATCTATACCTTGAACCAACTGGCCAATGAAGGACACGTATATGCCGAGGAGGAGCAGCTGGTGAAAGCCGCCATCAGCCTGCTGGAAGCGGATGAGGACTCTATCCGCAAAGCCCTGGCTGACATGGCACGGACGGAAGACCTGAAGATAGAGGATGAAGCCATCTACCTGCCTCCGTTCTACTTTGCCGAGGTGGGCACGGCCAACCGCTTGCTTGCCCTGCTCCGTGAATCGGAAGGCAATCTCTTTGCGACTAGGTTCAATGCAGCGGAACTGTCCAAAGAAACAGGCATCACGTATGACGAGGTGCAGTTGCAGGCCATTGAGGAAGCCCTTCGCTCCAAGGTCATGGTCCTGACGGGCGGACCCGGCACGGGCAAGACCACCACGACCCAAGGTATCATCGCCGCACTGAAACACTTGGGACTGCATATTTTGTTGGCCGCTCCCACCGGACGGGCCGCCAAGCGGATGAGCGAGGCTACGGGCATGGAGGCCAAGACCATCCACCGCCTGTTGGAGTACAATCCGAAGGATGGTTACAAACGCAACGAAGAGAATCCGCTGGAAGGTAACGCGCTCATTGTAGACGAGTGCTCCATGATAGACATCATCCTAATGAACAACCTGATGAAGGCAGTCCCCACTTCCATGCGCCTCGTCATGGTGGGCGACATCGACCAGCTGCCCAGCGTGGGAGCCGGCAACGTGCTCCGTGATATTATAGACAGTGGAAAAATACCCGTCACCCGCCTGACACGCATTTTCAGGCAGGCACAGTCCAGCCGCATCGTGATGAGTGCCCACGCTATCAACCAGGGTCGTTTCCCCGATACCAGCAACGGTAAGGATACCGACTTCTTCTTTATACAGCAGGAAGATCCGGAGAAGGTGGCCGGAGAGATTGTGAGCCTCGTGAAGAACCGTCTGCCCAAAGCCTATCACCGGAAAACAGCCGACATCCAGGTGCTGACGCCCATGCAACGGGGAACAGTAGGTGCGGCTAACCTGAACATGGCCTTGCAGCAGGCACTGAATCCTTCGGGTGTGTCGCTGAACCGTAGTGGTTATTTGTTCCGCCAGGGTGACAGGGTGATGCAGTTGCGGAACAATTATGACAAAGATGTGTTCAACGGAGACTTGGGTTTCGTAGAATCGGTCGATTTGGAGGAGCGCACCTTGTCCGTCAACTTCGACAGCAGACTGGTGGAATACGATGCTTCGGAACTGGACGAGCTGACGCTGGCCTACGCCACCACCATCCACAAGTCGCAAGGCTCGGAATACCCCATCGTGGTGATGCCCGTCCTGATGACCCACTATGTGATGCTGCAACGCAACCTGATTTATACGGGCATCACCCGTGCCAAGAAGATATGCGTGCTCATCGGCACGAGGAAGGCACTCTCATTTGCCATCCGCAATATGACGGTGCTGAAACGCAATACGAGGCTGAAAGAACGGTTGAACCCGGCATTGGGGCAATCCGTATCACCCAAACAGATACGCCCCTACATCTTGGGAAATCCGGAGGATGAAACAGCCATTGCCGCCGAACCCACGGTGGGCTATAACAAAGGAGACCGATGAACATGCATTCCGGACGCCAATACATAGCCATTGACCTGAAGTCATTCTACGCCTCGGTGGAGTGTGTCGAACGGGGACTTGACCCGCTCGACACATGCCTGGTCGTGGCCGACCCATCGCGGACGGAGAAGACCATCTGCCTGGCCGTGTCGCCCGCGCTGAAAAGCTACGGCATCGGCGGCAGGCCACGGCTGTTCGAGGTGGTGCAGAGGGTGCGTGAGGTGAACCGGCAGCGGGGACGCTCCGGGAAGTCCCACTCCAAAAAGGAGCTGGACTCGCGTAAGGAACTGGCCGTGGACTATCTGGTGGCACAGCCGCGCATGGCACATTACATCCAGTACAGCACACGCATTTATGAGGTGTATCTCCGCCACATCGCCCCGGAGGACATCCATGTCTATTCCATCGACGAGGTTTTCATGGACGTGACGTCCTACCTGAAGAATTACCGGATGACGGCTCACGAGCTGGCCATGAAAATCATCCGGGAGGTGCTGGCCGAGACAGGCATCACCGCCACCGCCGGAATCGGTACGAACCTTTATCTCTGCAAGGTGGCAATGGATATTGTGGCCAAGAAAATGCCCGCCGACAAGGACGGCGTGCGCATCGCGGAACTGGATGAGATGACCTACCGCCGTCTGTTGTGGGAGCATACACCGCTTACGGACTTCTGGCGCGTGGGGCGTGGAATTGCCGCACGGTTGGCCACATACGGCATCCTGACAATGGGCGACATCGCCAGCTGTTCCATTGAGCGTGAGGACTTGCTGTACAAGCTGTTCGGGGTCAATGCGGAACTGCTGATAGACCATGCCTGGGGATGGGAACCTGTGACTATGGACTTGATAAAGGCATACCGTCCGGAAACAAACTCAGTTAGCAGCGGACAGGTGCTCCAGTCGCCCTATACGGCAGTCAAGGCACGGAATGTGGTACTGGAAATGGCGGACAGTGTCTCACTCGACCTGGTTGACAAGAAACTGGTGACCGACCAGCTTGTGCTGACCATCGGCTATGACACCGAATCGCTGACGGACAGGGATATCCGGGAAAAGTATCAAGGCAAAATAGCGACCGACCGCTACGGCAGACAAGTCCCTGTTCATGCCCACGGAACAGTAAACATGGAGCGTCCGACCTCTTCCGAAACAATCCTCATGGAGAAGGCCGGCGGACTGTTTGACCGCATCGTAAACCCCGACCTGCTGGTGCGCCGCATCACCCTGTCGGCAAACCATCTTATGCACGAGACGGATATACAGCCAAACAGCCATGTAGTCCAACTCGATCTTTTCACCGACTACGGGAAACTGGAAAAGGAACAGAAAGCCGAAGAAGAGATGCTGGCCAGGGAACGCCGCCGCCAAGAAGCCGTGCTACAAATAAAGAAGAAGTTCGGTAAGAACGCCATCCTCAAAGGGTTGAACTATGCGGACGGAGCCACCCAAAGGGAACGCAACCGGCAGATAGGAGGACACCATGAGTAGATATGACGACATCATCCACCTGCCGCACCACGTTTCCAAGACCCGGAAACCGATGCCAATGATAAACCGTGCCGCCCAGTTCGCGCCATTCGCCGCCTTGACCGGCCATGACGAGGCGATAGCCGAGACCGCACGGCAGACCGCTCCGAGGCGGATACTGTCATCGGACGAACAGGAGATACTGTCCAAGCGGCTGGCTTATGCCATTGACCACATCGGTGAGCGTCCCAATTTTACATTCACCTATTTTATTCCTGATATTCAAAAGGAAGGAGGTCGGTATGTAAGCACTTCCGGAATATTACGAGCATATGATGATTTTGAAAAGAAAATTGCATTGGAAGATGGAACAGTCATTCTTGTTGAGACTATAGTTTCAATTTCTGGAGATATGTTAGACTAGTTCAATCTTGAAAATAGATGATATATTGAGATTTGTCATACCAAAATCATATATAAATCGTAATCAAAAGAAATAATTTATAGTTATCATATTTGCCAATTAAAAATTATCTTGTATATTTGCGACATAAAAGAAAAGAATATGGTTCAAGGATTATCTTTTGTATCAAAATCCAATGGACAGTCAGAAATCAGATTGATTCATGATTCGGGAGAAACAACTGTATTGTTGTTCAATTCGACATTTCCATTACAAGCAGAAGACTGTTATGTAAAAGCGATTCATGAGCTTTTCAATGTTCATTCTGACATATCTCCATATGACGAATTGCTGGGACTTTTTACATGGTGGTTCACCAAGCATAATTTGGAACAGCCATTATTAGTCGGAACGTTCAATGATAATGAAAGAAAAAGAATAGGAAAACGAATTAGGGAAATCCGTGAAGAAAAACGGATTGAGGCTCGCCAGCTTTCTGCTATAACCGGGATAAATCCAGCAAATCTTAGCCGGATTGAACAAGGAAAAGTGTCCACAGGTTTGGACATTCTTTCCAAAATAGCCAATGCTTTAGGATATAAATTAGATTTCGTAAAACAATAAAATCATCAATTATGGAAGTAAAACAAATTAAATGTGGAAAAGTTAGGGACGGATTTGATGCCCTCACCAGTCTTTGTGAAAAAGAAGCGCAAAAGCTTTGTACGCAACTTGACATTCAACCCAATACTACGGTTGAAGTATCATTTTGGACAAAAGATTTCCCGGAACTTATCGGTGTTGGGAAATTCACTGCGGATGAGAACAGTAATATCACTTTTGTTTTGGATTATTCAGAATCTACACTCTAATAAGATATTAAGTGATAGTTCATTGAGTTGCGTAAGCAACCCGATTTTGAAAAGTCCCCGACCCGCACCTCACGGTGCAGGCCGGGGTCAGAACATTTCAAGGAATTATGCCGGTGTCCTCGCCTCCAAAAAGCGGTAGGCGTTGGCGTTTACAAGTCCTACAATCCGGTCGTGGTATTCCGTGTTGGAGTTGCACAGCCCACGGCTTTGTATGACCTTGCCCTGGCTCAACGAGAACTCCACGGTCTCGATGCGGTTGCCTTGGCGGTCGTGTGCCGACAGGATAACGCTGTCCGCCTTGGCGTAATACTCGCATTGGAACACGCAATGGTGAAGGCTGCTTCCCTCGGCTTGGAAAGCCTCGATGGAGTCAAGCACGGATATTTCAATGTCATTGTCGCTGATGACAATCCCGAAGTAGCGTGACTTTTCCCTGTAAAAGTCCGCCTCCCTCGCCTTGGCTCTCAACATCTGTTCCCTGTCTCTACGCTTCTCCTCCGCCTTGTTCCTTTTGTCCAGCCAATGGTCATGGGCGGCTTTTAGGTCTTTGGGGCAGATATACTTGGCGTTGTGGATGTCCTTTCCGCATTGCTCCAACAAGCGGACGGTATCGCACCACAGGCCGTAGTCGGACGGGCGGTAATGATGCCGTGCGGCCACCTTGTACGACTGCCAACATCCGTCCAAATCAAGCGGACGGCTCACGAAATAAGCCACGGCCTGCAAGTCCTTGGACTTCATCATCGTCTCTATCCGGCTGTCCGTCAACAACGCCTTCATCAGCCTTGCCGGATGGCAACCATCGGGAAGCCTGCCTTTCATGCCGTTGCGCCTCAGTTCGGGAAGCACCTTGTAACGGGGGTAAACGTAGGTGTCGGAAATCACCCAATGCACCTCGGACAAAAGTTTCAGGTCAATCCCAGTACACCAATTAAAGCTGTCCACATACCAGCCTAAAGTCCTTGCTCTTGATGTTACCGCCATCCTTCCATCGGCATTGAGCCACAAACGGCACACCTCCATACAGGACGTTGCCAACTTCATCCCTTTCCGGCATACGGCTCTCAGCAGGAACACACGCTGCACCTGCAGGCCGTCCGCCACTTCAAGGAAAGAGAAGTAGGCGGACTGCACTTCCTTGCGCTTCAACGTATCCTTTACCTGCAAGCGGTGTCCGCAATGGGGGCAGCATACCGACTTGCCTTTTCCCTTATAGTCAAACTTCGCTCCGCAGTCGCCGCACGTGCAGTTATGGCTTGAAGTACGGAAGGCAAAGTGTGTGATAACATTCCTTACAGCCCATTCAACGGCTTTGGGGCTTACGGTTGATAGCTTCCCGTTGGAAGCCGCCACCGCCTTTTCAAATCTGCTCCTCGGTTTCATGGCTCAAAAGTTGTCAAAGAGTGATAATGTCGGTTGGCTGTCCGTCTGCGGCTTGTGGGCTTTCGGCCTCGCATTGCGTGCCTGTATCTTGCGCAGCTCCTCGTCCTGATAGCGTTTGAGCGCGAGTGCCCTCTGTTCCGACTTTTCCTCCTCCGTCAGTTCAATATGATGGTTAACCACCACACTGCACTGCAACGGCTTGCCTATTTCAAGGTCAGGCTCGTCTATGGCGTGTACCGCCATTGAATATATCTCGCTGTCCGAGAAACCACAACAGCCGGAGTTTTTCACTTCGTGTAGGATAAAAGTCACCACATCGTCAATGGTGCGTGCCGTGGTTTCATACTTGGCACGGAAAAGCTCATCTTCCTTTGCCCTCTGGTCAAGATAACTCTTGATAATCTCCTTGAAATGTTCTGTTCCTTTCATATGTCCTTGTTTTTACGTTGATAAAATCCATACGGTTAAATCGGCAGTCCTGCCAGCAGTCCCAAAAATGGTATGGTGTTGATGTCCCTGTCGAAGCGCACCTGCCAGTCCGGCCTTGCCAGTAAGGACGGCATGAACTTCTTTACGACAAACCGCTCATTGTCGTTTGAATAACAATCTATTATAGCGAAGTTTGCTCCGTCCTTGCGGATGTGGGCGAAAAACGGCGGCATACCGCAGAAGCACTTGCGGACGCTTTCCCTGTCCCACAACAAGGTAAGCTCATAAATACAGCCCTTGTAGCTGACACTTTCCTCTCTGTCAATGAGTTTTATTGCCATAACGTCTGAATTTTGAAGTTCTAATCTTTTTCCCTTTTGTTTGAAGCCTTGCGGCTTCCGCTCCGGGATTTTACGGTACAGCATGACGGAAGGCGCAAGGGGCAAAAGGCGGACGTGACCAGTGGAAAGAGGCCGGAATACCCGATTTGGCACAAATCGCGGAAGGCTGCCGGACGCTTTCCACGCAGGCAAGAGGAGCGTCGTTCGCCGCCGCCACGGCCTTCCGTTGCTTTGTAGCGGAAAATCTGCCGGAGCGGAACGCCCATAGGTTCAAGAACAGGAAATCCCGATGCCATAACCGATGACACCGAGATTTCAATATATCCAGGAATAAAATTCTTAGCCTTCTACGGCAAGGGTATCTCAAACGACTTCACCACGCATTGCGCCTCCTTGTCCAGAATGAACCAGTATTCAGAATGATAGCCCTGTCCGTCCGCGTCCACGCCCTCGAAGTCAACCTTGACCTTCCAGCCGCTGAACGGTTGCGGACTCCCGTCAAGCGGGCCGCCGAAGTCCATCAGCCGCCTCAGGCCCGACATGGCTGACATCTGCCGCTCCATCAGGGCGGCAGTCTCCTTGTCGTCCGGGTCGAAGTCCTCCAGCCCGTCCGTCGCTTCCATCACCTTCCTGTTGATTTCCACCATGGCCATGGAAAGGGCCATCTTCTCCTCCTGCGTGATGTAGGTATGCCCGAACACGGAATCCGGCTTGCTGACAGCCAATATCCGTATGGATTCGGGATTGTCCACCGATGCCCTCAATGCCTTTTCGGCCATGTCCGCCGCACGGTCATTCAGATTGTCCGAACAGCAGACAAGACAAAACACGCCGCTCCAGAACAGCACGATGGAGGCAAGTATTATCCCAATCTTCATCCCCGGTCTCATATCTTCACAATTTGAAGTTTGTCCGGCGACACGCCGAGCCGTTTGCGGTAGATGCTGCCGTCCTCACGGTACATCTCCAGTTCCGAAGAAGTGATGCCCTTCTCGCAGATTTCCTTGGCTTCCTCCAGGGTGAGTTGGTGCCCACCGATGTTGCGCCAGATGGCGAAGGAGCAGGGCGCATTCTGATTGGCATAGTTGGAGCAGTTGAACGCCCGGCTTCCCACACGGATTTCTCCTCCGCAGTGCGGACACCTGCCGATGACCGGCTGCATCAGAATGTTGCCGTCATCGGCAAGCTCCAGCACGGTCGGGAACGTCTTGCCCTCCTTGCTGGCGAAGCCGTCCAGCAGGATGCGGCGTTTCTCCAACAGTACCGCCACCTCCGCGTCCGCCATCTTGCGGTTGCCGATGATGGCGTTGATGTTCAGTACGCAAGAGGGGCTGTCGCCGATGTTATGCTCACAGCGGTACCCTTTGCAGGTCTTGACCACGTTGCCGCCGCACAAGGGGCAGCGGCCGATGATTTTCTTTTCTGTTTCCATTGCTGTATGATTATGGTACACTATTTTGATGATAAAATCCTAATTGAATCCACGCTTCCAGTCGGCCACGATGCCTCCGATAATGTTCTTGCCGGACATCACATTGGCCCATCCTTCCGGGTCGAGCGAGAACCAGAGGTCGTTCCACGAGAGCGTGCGCACCTGCCAGGCCAGGATGAACAGGTCGGTGTTGATGGTTTCAAGCTTGGTCACCACCTCGTTGGCGATGTAATAGCGTTCTGAAGAGTCCAGCAGGTTGACCTTGTGCTTCTCGTTCTTCCCGTCAGCCCCTGTCACATCGTAACTGCCCGAAGTCACGAGCTGTTTCATGAACGGATAGAGCGCCGCCATCTGCGTGGCCGCGTCCGTCAGCTCGTCCGACACGATGGCCGCTATCGCCGTGCCCTTGAGGTTGCTCCCCACCGATTTGAGCAACAGGTTGCAGTTCTGCGGTATCTCGGTCGTCACCAGTTCCCCTGCACGTTTGATCTGGTAAAGGTTCTGTACTGCACCCTGCGCATTGGAGAGGTATTCCAGCATCTTTTTCTCCACGCTGTGCACCCGGTCGAGGGCGACCGTCACGGCGGCTTCGGCGGCGATTATCTTCTCCTGCGTCTTCCTGCGCTTGTCGTGCAGGCTTTTCAGTTCCAGCGTCTGTGCCGTCACCGCACCGGCCAGTGCCGGATCTATCTGTTGGGCGAACGCCGGAACGGTATGGCCTCCGGCCAACCACAGGGCCAACGCCCCGGCGGCCATTTTCAGTCTGATTGCTTTCATATATGTTCCATGTTACGTTACATTTTGAGATTACCTTTTCTCCGCTCCGCCAGATTCCGGTCGCGTTCCTCCTTGCGTGGGACGAGAACCGGAGCCACCGGCTTGTTCAAGAGGCAGTCGTTCCAGTCCTTGAACGCCTTGGGCGGTAGCCATTGTCCGGTGCGATAATGGACGGGCAGATGTGCGGCAAGCTGTGAGGGCAACGCCTTTCCCGGATTGACGGTAAAATTCTTGCCTCCGGCTTCTACTTGCAGGTAGCCCTCCGTTTTGCTGATTTTCATCGGGATGCCCTCCAGCAAGCCAATCATGCGAAGACCGTAGATGCGCCCGGCAATGTCGTTGTCAAAACAGTCGAAAGCCTTGGCGTTAGGAAAACGATTCATCACACCGGTTATCTGGTTGTCGGAGAATGTCCCTCCGAGGGAGACCAATGCCACATCCGGGTGCAACTGGTTTCTGTTCATCTGGTGGAAAGCCATCGCATCGAAGGCGGACTCACAAAAGAATACGCACCTGACCGCTTCCGGATTACCGCCGGAAAAGTCGGCCACCCATGCCGCCGAAGAGGAATCCGTGCCTGCAGCCTTTGACTTGTAGCCGCCGTAACCGCGTACTTCATATCCTTTCACCTGATTATCCGTGTCGGTATAGGGAAAGCCGATGTTGTAGCCGTCAAAATTCCCGTTCCGTCTGTCCCGTATGAGAAAAACGAATGGGGCAAATTGTCTGACCGTTTCATCGGATAGTCCGCGTTGGTGGAAGATCTGAGGAATGCGCTCCATGTCTATTTGCTTCACTTCATATCGTGAAATATCAAAAGCTGATGCAGCCTTGGCTGATTTCAGGTATTCCCAATCTTCATGGTATTCCGGTTCGGGCATATTGGCGAAGCGTGCCATGACCTTGGCAGTCTTCTGCCAATCGTCCTTACCGGTGACGAAAAAGGCACCCAGATTCTCACGGATAAGTGTCAGGACATCCCCTTTGGAGCCGTCCCGGCGGAAGAACGTCTGGGTGCCCCTGTCGTTGGGATGGCTGACAATGATGGTGTCACGCTTCTCCCGTCCGTCACCCAATACCAGCTCGATGTAACGTCCCACGCCGGCCTTGCGGTCAAGGCGGTAGCCGAGGGCGTAGGCCACATCGGTCACGCCGACACGTGACTTGAGTTCCTTGAAGTTTACCTTGTAGTCCGGCATACGGTATTACTTTGTTTGGATTAGATACTCATCTTGGCGCTTACGGCCTGCGTCCTGCCCATCATGGCAATCTCCGGTCCGAAGGTCTTGCGTGCTGTCATGTTCAGGAAGGCCGCCTTGTCCTTGTAGTCCGTAAGCTGGAAGTAAGTCCGGGCCGTGCCTTTCGACACCTTCTTCAGACCCAGCTCCACGCCGTCATACGAGGCACGGATGGCGTAGTCACCGCCGCGTGTCTTGACGATGGCCGCGTTCCTGAAGGGCACTTCCTCGCCGGGGGCAAGCGGGGCGAGCGGGTCGTTCTTGGCCAAATAGGGCTGTTCGTTCAAGGCCAGCCGCTGCCTGTCCACATGGTCGAGTATCATGTCCGAAGCCCTGTTCACGTCCGCCATGACCGAGACGATGAATTTCGGCTCCTGTTTCAACACGCCGATCCACGAATCCAGGTAGGCGGCCGAGTTGTCCGTGACCTTCGAGTCAAAGCCCATCGAATGGCTTATCATCGCCGCCGTCAGTTCGGCGACAAGCTCCTCCTTGGCATACTTGGGGTCTCCGAACCTACCCATGCCGTCGCGGTTGAGCCGCTGCGGTGTCATGGTGGAGTGGGCCATCTCATGTAGCATGGTGGAATAGAACTCCATGCCGCCACGGTAGATTTCATCGGGCGTACTCCCAATGTTGAACTGCGCCTTCATGGGCAGCACCACGATGTCCTGTCCCGGCGAGTAATACGCCCCGTCCACACGCTTGTCCGCCTGTATCGGACAGACCCAGCCCTGCGTTTCGACCATCCTGTCAAGCGCGGCGTGGGCGTACATGCCTTCCGTGTCGCGGAGTTCGGGCAGCCTGAACCTGTCCATGAGCTTCTGCATCCGTTCGGGCTGCACTTCGGCCAGGTTGGTCTGCGCCACGTTGTACACGGGAAACGCCTTGACGAACGGGATAACCTCCATGCCTTCCTTCTCCTCTTTGCTCATGGCCCGGTATTCCTCCGAACTGACCTTCCTGCCGTCCTTGTCTTTCACGAGCATGTCCCAATAGATGACGGGGAAGGCCTTCTCGCCTTTGAGCACGTGGGCTTTCAGGTTGTGCGCCTGCTTGAAGGTGAGGAACACGGGCAGGTCGTAGCCGTTGGCCGCCGTGTGGAGCTGCAGGAAGAAGGAGTTGGAGCCGGAATAGTTGCGTCCGCCCACGTTCTGGGGCAGACCCGCATATCCCGACGCTCCGCCTATCCAGCCCTTCTTCCAGTCGGACGCCTTCATCTGCTCCATGCGCCCGATCATCATCTCGGCGAAGCGGTCTATGGCCGCCTGGCCGGAGTTGGCAGATGCCGGGTTAGTTCCAGATGCCATAGTCCCCGTCGTCGATTAGCTGGCGTTCCATCTGCATGATGTCCGTCTGTTCCACATAAAACTCGGCGGACTCGTCCGACGGGTCCGTGCCGTGCGCACGGCACCACTCCAGATAGTCCTGTTCGCTTTCGCCCTCCAGCACGAAGCGGAGATAGCCTATCTTGCCTTCCTGGAGGAGTTCAACCAGCTCCTCGTGTTTTATTGCTTCTGACATAATTATGTTATTTTATTATGAGTGAGTGATTTACATTTTCATTGAGTTTGATTTCTCCAGCCTGTTGGTCTGGGCCGAGAGCAGCCCGTTGATTTCCGGGGTGAGGTACTTGGCCGCAATCTGCTCGCGTGTGGCGGTACGGGTCTTGAAAAGCGAATAGCCATCGTCAAAGGAGATTTCATGCCGGGCGGTCTTACCCTTGTCACCCATGTCCACATACACCTTCCACTTGTTGTCGGTGTGGTCTTTCGCCACACGGACGCCCTTGGGGTCAACGCCTTCGGGAAGCCGGTACTTCTCGTAGGCGGACTTCAGGTGCAGCCGCTCGCCGAAGTTCTTCTCGATGAGCTGGTTCGGGGTCATCACCCGGTCGAAGTAGGCGTTCAAGTCCTGGCGCGAGGCCACGGCGGACATCCTTGCGCCGTCCACCTGGGCATAGAACTTGTACCGTCCGAAGTCGGGACGCTGCTCGTCCTTCTCCTTGTAGACATTGAACTTCTCGATGGCTACCGCACCTTCCGCGCCCTCCATCTGCCGGGGGAACCTGTAGGTGTCCTCCGGCACTTTCGGCATCAGCTTCGTCGGGTAGTAGCGTTCCATCAGTTGCGGCACGGTCAGCTCCTTCTTCTGGTAGGCGGCGAGGTCGGCGGCATCCATCTTCTGCGGCTTGAGCTGCTGCCCGTCAATTTTTGCGGTGAAATACCAGTCCTCCGGGTTGTCCTTGCCCTGGTAGGCATGGCCGTGGGTCACCTTGCCGCCGTCGGCCGTCACCATCTGCGGCTCGCGCGGCTTGCGTTCCTTCTTCGCCTCGGCCTGCTGTTCCACATTGGCGTCCGCCTTCGCTTCAGCTTTCGGTTTCGTACCGGTCTTTTGTTCCGTATTTTTCTGACGGGCAGGTTTCTCCTTCACTTCATTGGAGTCAGTTTGGACAGGCTTGTCCTGCACGGCCTGGTCTTTCTTTTTCTTTGCCATATCAGTATTGTTGGGTATGATTTCTTCTTTTACCTTTAACTTTTCTCCGGCTCCTTGTATGGGCCGCTCATCCTTTTTCAGCTTGGGAGTTTCGAGTTGGTCACAGATGGCCACCCTCTGCCCGGAGCGTATCAGTTTAGGAAGATATACATCCAAGGCGTGATAGGGAAACAAGGTGTATTTGACGGGGTCTTTCTCACCGGGAAAGACCCTGCTGGTCAGCGTGATGGCCAGTACGGCGGCGGCCTTGACCGCATCCTCCCTGTACATCTCGTAGAAATCCCCCTTCCGGAAGAGGAGCATCGCGTCGGGATGCTTCTGTTTCAGCGTGTCGAACTGCCGCAACATGTCTGCGGCGTTTTCCTGTTCTTGCTTCTTTGCCATAAGCGGACGGATTTAGCGTTTGAGACTTTGGCTGACATTCTCTTTGGGAGAGTGCAGCTTCATGGCACGTTCCTGCGACTGCCTGTCCACGACCTTCCGGTATTCCCAACGGTTGCTGTCGGTCTGTACCAGTCCGAGGTATTCAGGGTGCAGCTCGTCGTAGCGCAGCTTCTGCTGGCGTTCCCATTCCTTCAGGTCGCCCTTGATGACCCTGAAGCCCTGCGGCTCCCTCAGGTCAACGCCGACCGACACCTTTTCGCCGCCGACATTGAGTTCCACGGGCTTGCCGTCGCGCACCTGCTGCTTCTGCTGCGTGCCCAGCTCGATGTCGTTCACCTTCTCCATGTCCTTCAGCTTCTGTTCCAGCCGAATTTCGGTCACACGGCGGTGGAGGACAGATTTAGTCTCAGGGTCAAGCTGGAGGTACTGCCGGGTCTTTTCGCCGTCCACATCCACGGCCTTCTGTATGACTTCGCCTTTTTTGAGGCGTTCCGCTTCCTGTTCAGTCAGGCCAAGAGCCTTGTTGCGTTCCGTTTCAAGAATTGCCCTGACGGGATAGGCCATCAGGGCCGGGTTGCCCAGCCGGTCTGACACCAGCTGGAGTTTGAGCGGCAGCGTGACGTCGTTGCCGTTCTGCGCACGGATGGAAACCTGCATGAGGGGTGTGACCTCGCCGGAGAGCAGCTTTTCCTTCACCTCCTGCGGAAGAAGGTCTGCCTTCTCCTTGTCGATGCCCAGCATCGCCAGCTTCCCGTAGGGCAGCGTTTCGGATAAATTTCTGTTGTCCATTTCGTTATACTTGTTTTTACGGGTTAATTTTGCGGACGAAACCGCTTGAACACCCTGCAAAAGTATTTTCACCCAAACAAGAAAAAGAAATGCACAACACTATTCTGCTGTATCTGATGCTGTCGCTCCTGCCACTTACGGCTTCCGCACAGTTCTATACCATTACCAAGGAGTCGGAGTTAATACCCGGTTCTGGAAGCAAAGCGATGAAAAATACTGAAAAAGAGAATGATACAATCAGTAACAATGTACAAAGTGTCAGAAACGACACATTGCAAATCAAAGCACCGATAGAGAAAAAGGAGAAGCGGAAAGGCCAAAAAAGTGACAAAAAGACATCCCCAAAATCCATGCTTCCCGAACTGACCATTCCCAACCTCTATAAGGAAATCATACGGAACGGAATACGTCATCCGAAAATCGTATTGGCACAGGCCATCCTTGAAACCGGGTGGTTCACCTCCCCGGTATGCAGGAACAGGCACAACCTGTTCGGCCTGACCGACCCACGGACAGGAAAATATTTCGAGTTTGGGCATTGGACGGAAAGCGTCAGGGCGTACTATACAAAAGTGCAGTACAAGTACAATGGAGGGAACTACCTGCTATGGCTGAAGAACATCGGCTATGCGGAAGACCCAAGGTATGTCCGTTCGCTAAGCCGTATATTGGAGCAATACCTCTAAATTAAATCTGTTTGAACATTTTCAGCAGCACAGGTGACAGTAATGTCGTTGCCAATACAAGCACCCACAGATTGCCCGTCGATGGATTGTAGGCGGCAAGAATTTCCGTAATGGTACTGCCTCCGGTAATTCCGGCGGCAGACTCTAAGGCTGCGGTCAATAACGCCCAGCAAACACCTATTGCCAGACAGCCTTTCATGCCACAGTCTTTTACCAAACGGGGAAGCATCAGCCATGTTACCAGAAAGATGAATACGCTTAGCAATATCCCGCTCACGGGTAATGCCGTTTCTTCTCCAATAAACTTGACCAGTACATATTCACGCAATCCGCCATTGAGTATTGCCACAGGGATGAAGCATATCCAAACGATAAATGATTTCAATAGCCGCATAATTCTTTGCATAAAGGGATGACTCTTTATCCTACGGCACTGTCCACATCTACATAATAATTTGCCGGATTGTTGCGGTCCACATACACGCGCACCTTCTTCTTCGGGGCTATCTCGTAGCTTTCATACCAGAAGGAACCGCTGCGGAAGAAGTACACCCGTCCATCCGGTGCGGTGTAGCGGCAACTGACCATGATAGGATGATGTCCGTTCATCGAACTGCTTGTATCTTCACCGATGCCTGTAATTTCCGCTTCCACCACTTCCCCCGTTGCCAACAGCTGACGGGCTTTCCGCTCATGGCTGCGTTTCACCAGCCAGAAGGCCGTCCCTATTCCGGTAAACACGGTTCCTATAAACGCGAAGATGAGAATCAGCCAACCGTTATCGTCCAGATAGCGCACTTCCCGCGGATTGTTTTTCTGATAATATATGGTTATCCGCTTGCCCGGATACATGGACGAGGATGCCATGTTGAGCATGGCCGTATAGGATTTTCCGTCTACGGTATATTCCACGACAGGAGTACCCAACGATTCGCTGCTCGCTCCGCGCATGGCCAAGATAACGGCATCCGTCGGTTCAGCCTTTTGCCGGAATGTGTGGCCGCTGACACCAACGGCGATGCCGACGATGAGCAGGATAATACCTACCGAAATAAATATGCCGCAGAATACTCGGATAAAGGTTTTGCCTTTCCGTCTGCCTTTGGCCAATGCCTTCTCTCTGTCGGGATACATAATGAATATGTTTTTTAGTGAATAGGACAAATGATAAATCATGGAGGAGTCAAACTGTTGTCCGTCTTGTCTGCGGCAAACTCGTCCAACCGATCACGGTAACTTTCGGGAATGAGCAGTTCCGGCCAGTCGCTCGCCCCTTGGGATGTAAAAGAGGCACCGGTGTAGCCCAGTTGGAGCGGCTTGCGGCATTTGCTGTCATAACGCCAACGGGCTGTCCGCGCTACACCAAAATCATCTGCATAGTAGCTCCACTCATTGGTTTCGGGGAAATACTGGTAGACCTCCGTAGTGCCTATGAGGGAAATAAACACGCCGGGAGGAAGCCCGATGTCGTCATGGCGCATATTCCGCCAGTTATTGTACACCACGAAACCGATGCCTGCCAACGCACCGGCGATGACGAGCCCTAAGAATGTCCTCCATATCCGCCCGAACATCTTGTATCCC
The DNA here is from genome assembly GCF_057861905.1 of Phocaeicola sp. Taxonomy (NCBI): domain Bacteria; kingdom Pseudomonadati; phylum Bacteroidota; class Bacteroidia; order Bacteroidales; family Bacteroidaceae; genus Phocaeicola; species Phocaeicola sp. The sequence goes on from NZ_DBMACV010000001.1 coordinate 100,463, forward strand.
CGGACAACCTCCTCAGACCGTAGCCTGTCCAAGCTATTCCCATACTTTCCGAGGTATTGGCTGATGACGGCATCGTCCATATCCGGAACGGATTGTTCCGTAAGGCGGTGTTTCATCTTATAGAAAATGTCCGGATTATTCCGGTCAACAAACAGGGGAAGCTTGACACCCACCCGTATCAGCCCCAAAATCCCTGCCATCGAGGAAGAAACGGATTCCTTGAAGCGGTGCTTCGAGCCTCCGGGCAAGGCAAATTCATAGACGGCCATTGTCGTCAGCTTGCCGTCAGAGTCCTTTTCATCCTTCAGTTCCACCACTTCGGCTTCCGTCAAGATACCTTGCGCAACCGCGTGAAGCTCCGTCTGATGCCTCTTCCAGGTAGCATGGGCAAAGAAGCAAGCCACTGCGATTAAGAAAAGGCCTAATCCACAGCCAAACCAAAAATTAATCGGAATCAATGCGCACCAGAAAAGAGCACCTGCCCCGGCTATTACTGCAAAGACAATAACCGTTTCCTTTCGTTGGCTCTTCTTGCTTTCTTTATAGGCTTCTTTGCGCAGGTCCTTTTCTTTCATGATACGAATGTTTAATGGATTTGATGACAAAAATAGCATCTTGATGTTTCATCACGGTTACAGCATTGTGAAATATGGCGAATAGCATAAACCAAATTATGGCGGAATATAGATAATTACAAGTGCATAAACCTATGATTTCCGACGCCTTTTCCTAAAATTTTGTAGAATATGACAAGAAACGAGCTGGAAATTGCCTGATTAGCAAAAGAACAGCAACTTTGTCCCAATATAAACGAACGTGAACAGCCATCATATAAATGTGTCATGGAAACGAACAAAGTATATCAGATGCCGTTGGCCAAGGCCTATCCCTTGCTGGTTGCCAAGGCCGAACGGAAGGGACGGTCGGAAAGCGAGGTGCGGCAGATTGTGCAATGGCTCACAGGGTACACGCCCGGACAGCTTACGGAAATTCTCGCCACCGACATTACATACGGCGATTTTTTCAGAACGCCCCACAGTTGAATCCCGACCGCCTGCTTATCAAGGGAACGGTCTGCGGTGTTCGGGTCGAGATCATTGCAGAACCACTGATGCGTGAGAGAAGGTATCTTGACAAGCTCGTTGACGAACTTGCCAAAGGGAAGAGCATGGATAAGATTCTAAGGAACTCTTGTCCGAATACATAAAAAAGTTGCCATGAAAATAAACGAGATATATAATTGCAGCGGATTGGTTGAATACATCAACGAAATCGGCTTCCTGCCGTTGCTGCACATGGGACTGGACGGATGGTCGGCGGAAGAAGCGGTTGACGAGGAATGCCGTTACGTCACGTTGCCCGACGGCGGATGGGAATGGCCGCTATGGGAATGGAAAGGCGACATCATCCGGGAGAGCCGGATGCGCATACGGCAAGTTCTTTGACCGGAAAGCTGCCTTCATAAGCCGCGAATGGTGGCCGGACTTCTGCAACTGGCGCCGAAATGTGTATCCACATCCGGAGGAAAGCAGCATTGAGGACATGATACTTAAGACATTGCAGGAAAACGGCAGCATGATTACCCGTGACCTGCGCAAAGCCTGCGGCTTTACGGGAACGAAGATGCGCGGCAAGTTCGATACCTATATCTCACGTCTTGAAATGGGCTGTTATATCGTCACGGAGGATTTCGTCTATTCGAAAGACCGGCACGGGCGCAACTACGGCTGGGGGATGGTCGTTGCTTACCATGCCTGAAGTCCTCTTGGGCAAGGACAGCTGCCATCCCGACCGCACTCCCGAAGAGTCGCGCCAGCGGATGGAAAAGCACTTTCAAGGATTGTTCCCGGATGCGGACGGAAGTTTATTTGACTTCCTGTTGAAGTGAACATTCAACAGATGCATAAAAGGAACAGATGTGCCGGATAAAAGGCATAGAAACAGTACTTGGCCACATTCCCGTGGATGAAACCCCTTGTGCCGTTATACAGGAAGATGACCGCACAGGCAAGCAGCGCACCGATTATGCCGTAGTGCATCATCAGCGGAAAAGCAAACAGCAGTTGCATTATCCTGCGCAAAGTGACCGGTGTGTTCTTGCCCATATTCAACAGGTAGAACACTACTATCATCAGCACACCCCTCCATTCGTAGTCCGCTTCCAACCATGCCGCTAGCCATGCCGTCATCAATATGGAACAACAGCATAAGATACGATGTTCCCAAAGCCTCTCGAATGCGGCCAATGCCGCCACTCCCAAGGCCAGCGTGAACATCACGTTGTGCGTGCCGTCCGCACCGTTCAACAGATACCACGGCACTTCGCTGACGACTGCGAACAACATGAGGGAAAGGAAGTACCGCATCCTGTTCCGCGTATGGGCGAAACCTTCCGCAACCAGGAAAGCGAACACGGGGAAGGCGATACGCCCGAAGCACCGCATCACCTCATAAGCCATTGTATTGCCATCCATAAGATAATATGCGTAATGGTCAATAACCATGGAAACCACGGCGATGATTTTCAATGCGCTTCCGCTCAACAAAGGAAGCGGTTCAGGCAGATAGGAAGTCGAACCAATATTCATATATCATTATCTTTCAATATGTTATCAGAAACAGCTAGACAATCACTTAGCTCATTCCAAGCAGTTCCTTGACCATATCCTCTACCTCCTGATTAACCCGTTTGAAATTGCGGTTGAGCAGAATTTCCTTCTCCCGGTCGTTCTTGAACTCGTAGATTTTGGGCAGCGGCACGTAGTGTCCCTCCTCGTCCTTAATCTTCTTCATGTCGAAGTGCGTCTTGCAGAAATACTTGGTGGTCTTGAACTCCTCCGACTGCTCGATGTCGAACCTGTCCAGCATCTTCTCGTCCGTGGCGGTGAAGTCACGCGCCGCCTGTCCGGCCAGCCATCCCGTGGCCATGTCCGCTATCTTGGCGGCAGGAACGAGGTAGTCCATCTTCTCCGATATGGTGGTGGAAACCTTCTGGTCGTTGATGGAGATGGAGCGCGAGGTCTGCTTGGCCTTGCCGAACACGTCGTTCTGTGCCCATTCCAGCGTCTCCTTGTTGCGTGCCGCCCCCATGAAGATGTTGCCGCACGTGGTGATAATCTTCTGCATCCCGACCTTGCCGTAGTCGGCCTCCAGTTGCGGAAGCTCCTGGAAGCCCAGTGTAACGGCCACCTTATTGGAGCGTGCCGTGCCGATAAGACGGTCTATCTTATGGAAATAAAGGGTGGGCAGCTCGTCCACGATGATGCTCACCGGGATGTTCCCCTTGGAGTTCACACGGGTTATCAGGCGGTTCAGCACCAATGCGTTGAGCGAGCCGATGACCTGCTCCTTCTCCGGGTCGTTGGCGATGACAAGGTAGCTGGGATGCTCCCTGTCGGAAATCTTCAGGTCGAAGTCGTCCCCGGTGAACACCCAATAGGCTTCAGGCGACACGAGTCTTGCCGCATTGACGCGCAACGTGCCCACCATGCCTTCCAGCTGGTCGTTGGCCTTGTTCTCGTAAGCACTCTTAAACGGCGCCATAAGCGAGGCTATCTTGTCGTCCTGCATCAGGATATTGAACACCTGGTCGTATGGCCTGCCGAGGAAAGACAGCACGTGCGGCATGTCCGAGTATTCCCCCGTGATGGTGTCCGGCTCCACCTCGTTGCCGTCCCTGTCCTCATACCAGCAGCGGTCGATGCGTATCAGCTTCCCCGTGCGGTCTTTATACCTGTAACCGTTCAAGTCCACGAACATCCTGTCCTCGTCCGTGGAGACATCGTTTCCCTTCTCGTCCACGAAGTCCAGCACCACGTTCCCGTCCTTGTCGATGGCGTTGTAGTCATCCCAGTTCCTGATGACGATTTCCAGCTTCTTTCCCTCGTGTAGGATGAAGCGCCTGAGCTTCCTGCCGTCCTTGAAGCCCACGGGATGGAAGTTCACGAAGAAGTAGATGATGGCCGCGAGGAAGTTCTCCGCCGAGTTGGTGAAAAACGCCTCCGAGCCGCCCTTTTTCTCGCCGCCTCCCTTGTTGAGCGAGGCCAGCAGGGTGGCCGCCGTCTCCGAGGCCGCCGCAAGGTCGGGGATGTACTTCCGCTGGATGGGGTTGATGCGGTCGGAATACTCCACATCGGTAAAGTTGATGGTGCGGAAGCCGCAGTTCGCGGGCAGCCTCCCTGCCTTCCGGTTCTTGCAGAACTGGTAGAAGAGCGTCCTGGCCAGCGTGGGGTACTTGAAGTCATAGACCATCATGGCGAAGCCCTTGGCGGCGTGCTGCCGGATGAACGGGTCGATGACGCCGAACGACTTTCCCGAACCGGGCGTACCCAGCACGATCGTCCCCCGGAACGGGTTGATGATGTTTATCCATCCCCGGTGCATCCTCCGCTTCCAGTAGTATATCATGGGGATGTTCACCGAGTAGTCGTTGGCGACCAACGCCTCCGACTGCTGGAACGACTCGTTCTCGAAGTTGAAGCGGTCTTCGCCCACCTTGTTGTTGTAATACTTGGCGATGCCGTCCAGCCCCTGATGCACCAGCATGGTGCCCGCCACCGAACAGAGCGCGTACAGGATGCGGTTGGCCGGGAAGCCGAACCAGCTGACGCCGAAGTACATCCCGTGGAACACGAAGCACAGCCCGACAAGGGTCAGTCCGGCCAGCACGGGATAGACCACCATCGTGCGCACGTTGAACTTCAACGCCTTCTTCGCCTTGGTGCCGATGCAGACGATGCAGATGCACACCAGCTCCGCCAGCTTGCAGCCCGACACGGTGTTGAACACCTTGAAACGCCCCAACAGGTCGAGAATGAACTGCGTGACACGGTTGTCCGCTGTGACGGGCAGGTTCATCACAATCTCTATGATTAGGAAGATGTATATGCAGCTGCGGAAGTAGTTGTACATCTGCTGCTGTTCCCTTGTCTCTTCAAATGCCATGCCTTCTGTTTTGTTTACAAGTGGTTAAAAAGGTATCTTCACTCCAAGCAACAACCCGTTGCGGAACGTGTCGCCGTGCAGGAAGTTCACGTTGTTCTTCTGTATCAGGGCGAACTCCCAGCCGTTACGGAACACATAGCTGTATTCAAACCCTCCCTCCAATCCGATGAAGAACCGTTTCTGCACCGCGCCGAACTGTGGGCCGAAGCGGAAACGCAGCATACCGTTCTTATAGCGCACCAGCCGGTGCTTGTAGACGATGCCGCCGTCCCAATAGTAGCTTTTCCAGAAATCCTTTTCCTGCCAATGAGTGCCGGCCTCGCCGTACAGTTCCACGGCATTTCCGTATGACAACGGACGCTCGTAGCCGATTGTTGCGTTCAGGGTGGACGGGAACAGGAAGCCGGCGTTTACCGCCAGCTTGCCCTCCTGTGCGGATGCGCCAATGGCAACGACCGCACAGAATAAGGTGATTAAAAACTTCTTCATCATTTGTCGGAATAAGAGATGTGGTAATAAGGATAGTAGGCTGCATCCTTCAGGATGTCGGTATCGAAGCCGTCCGCATGGAGGATGTCCTCGTATTCGACGGTCAGCACGATGACCCGTCCGCTGATCTGGTTCTCGGATATTTCAATGCGCAGCACCTTCTCGTCGGGGAAGGTCAGCTTGGGCAGCACCATCACGTTGCGGTAGTCTTTCCTGAACTTCCTCGTGGAGTTGAGCGTGAACACGGGCGACAGCTCGATAGTCTGCGAGTTGGTCGCCTTGGTTTCCTTCTTGTCCGTGAGCTTCACGCGGATTTCCTCGATGTCGTAGGGAATTTTCGTTTTGTTGCGCAGCGAAAAGTCGATGAAGAAGTAATCCCCGACGGCGTAGATGTTGTTGACCGTGGCCTTCATCCCGTGCGCCCTCGTCACGATCTGGTTGTACTTGCGCCTGCTGCCGTACACCGCCCACGCATAGCGTGCCATTTCGGACATGGGCATGGTGACTTCGGGGTTGATGTAGGACTGCGTGTGGGTGTACGGCACCTCGAAGATGGCGGCCGCCTGTCCCGGCTCTTCGGTATAAAGGACGTCATATTGCGCGATGTGCCTTTCCCCGATGAGCGTGATGGTGCCCAGCAGCTCGTTCTCCGTGTAGCCGCCGGACTGTATGGAATCACCCTCATCATGGTACGGCTTGATGCGGACGATGTTGTCCGTACACTGATTCCCGGCAATCTTCGGGGTAGAGATGTCCACCAGTTTGATGGGTTCGGGCATGACGATGTGCGTGGTCACATCCCGGTTGACATAGATTTTCTCGTTGGCGTAGGCGGCCATGCCCACGGCACAGAGCAAAGTCAGTAAGATAAGCCTTGCTTTCATTGGGATATTGTTTATAGAATTTACATTGATATTGTTTCAGACATTCACCTTGCATCGTCCGAGTTGATGAGATAGACGATGGTGTTGTACTTGATTCTCGCCTTGTTCTTCCGGATGTTGGAAGACAGGGCGGAAGTGGCGGAGTTGTACATGTTCTGCAGGGCCTGCAAGGCAACGGCCTCGCCGGATATGCCGGAACCGTAGCCGCCGTCGGACTCGATGTTGATGTCCTGCTGCACCACGTTGGAGCTAGCGTCCTTCACGAAATCGCGGAACGAGGATTCGGGCACGTAGAAGCCCTCCATGCCGTCGTTGTCGAATACGGACAGCTTGACCTTGATGAACTTGTCCCCGGCAAGGATGCTGGTGATGGTAGCCTTCACGCGCTGGCTGGAGAATCCCGTCACCGTGCCGTAGAGGTAAGTGCCTTTCCTCAACTTTGTGCCGCTCACCGTCACATCGTCAAGCAGCTTGAAGCGCAGGCGCGTGCCTTCCTTGGCCTTGGTGGTCTGGTCTATCATGGCGCGTATCAGCCTGGCTTCCGCCGCACCGTCGGGAGCGGCCACCGTATGGAACTTGTCCGCATTGGTGTCGGCAGACTTGATGACAAGGTTCGGCCGGTTTCGTTCCGCCTCTTCCTTGCGGACTTTCGCCAATGAGTCTGCACGCTGCCTTTTGGCCGCCTCTTCCGCTTCCGGGTCGCCGAACCCAAGGCCGCGCCCGATGGCCTTCTGCCTCTCGTAGCTGCGGCGCTGGATTTCCTCCAGGTCACGGGCGAAGTCGTCCTGCGAAGTGTAGCCCATGCCACTGTTTCCATCAGACGGACGGTCCGAAGGTGTATTGTTGTCATAGGCGTATGAATTGATGTGCCGCCTGGACTCCGCCAACGAGCGCTCCAGCTCCTCCATTTCCTGCTGCTGCCGGATTCGCTCCGCTTCCGCTGCGTCCAGCTCGTCCAGTTCCTCCTCGCTGTAGCCGTGTCCCAGCTCCTCTTTCTCCTCCTTTTCCTCGCCAATGCCTCCCACGGCGGTAAAGGCGTCCTCGTCGCCGAAGCGGCGCGACATCTCGTACATTTTGTCCCCGGCTTCCTCGGCGTGTGCTTCGGGCAGTTCCGTGTTGATGCGGTCGGTGGCCACGGCCTGTTCCGGCTCTCCGCCGCCCCCAAAAGTCTGCATCACGAAATACACCAGGGCGCACAGCGGTATGAAGATGACCGCCGGGAAGATGTACTTGGGTTGTTTGAAATTGACTTTAATCATGTTCTCCGTTGTTATTGATGAATTTTACAATGTTCTCCAGCCGCCTGTACTGCCTGACAATCCGCAGGGAGTCACCGTGCGTTTTCCGAGGCATGGCTATCAGGGAGTCAAGTTCCCGTCGGATGGCCCGTCCGCTGTCCGCCAGCTCCTGTATCGTGGCACGGTGCAGGCCTTTGTTCGACTGTATGGTGCGGAAGCCTTGGAACAGGGGTTCCATGCTGGCAATGGCGCCGATGCCGTGTGCGTTGTCCGTCCCGTCCGGCTTGCTATTGTTCATGACAAGGGAGCATACCAGCAAGAGCGACAATGTTCCCGTAACACAGGCAAAAGTCCTTTTCGGATGCTTCCGGGCCCAGATGTTCGCCAGACGGATGCGACCGGCCAACCGGAGTCTTTCCCCGGCCTTTCCCAGTTTGGGTTGCAGCCATGCGCGGATTTGCAGGTGCGTCCTTAGCCTGCTTTCCCGAAGTTTCTTTCTGATTCTCATATCCAAATCGCATTTAGTAGTCCAAATCCTTGTTTTCAAGCGTCCTCCAGTTGGTAATCAGCAGCCCGTGGGGATTGTTCCGCGTCCTTGGCACGGACTCAACATATCCGGTCGTGACCAAAGAACGCTTCAGGTCACGGGTGCGCCGCTTGATGAGCTGCGTACCGTAGTAGGTGAACTTCCGTTCCTGTTCGTCGAAGTCGATGGAGTCGCACATGACGGTGCAGACCGCCGACGAGGAGATGATGTCGGAGTAAAAGCCGTTCTCGTCCATCGCCTGCTTCTGTTTCAACGCCGTGCCGTCCGCCATGTACATGGCCTTGCCGAGTGTCCACTTGATGTAGTCGTTGTCGGGCGGCAGGTTGAAGAAATACTGATGGAAGAGCTGGATGTGCGCCTTGGCCTCCATCGTGAAATTGGCCTCCAGCTGCGCGCGCTCGGCGAGGAACGGGATGTTGCCATCCAATATGTATATCTGGTCCCTTTCCTTGTTCACCAAGGAAATGCAGCACCATACGGTGAAACCGCAGATGACGGCGCAACCGCCTATGGTGGCCAGCACCGTTATCATGGCGAGCCTTGTTTTCTGTGCCAGTGATTCTATGAGCATATTCTTGAAATATTAGGTTTATCTTCCTGATTTGGGCTTGACCATGGAAACCGCGCCCCCGGCCACCGAACCGGCCGCGCCTCCTGCCATGGAAGCGATGCCCGTCGCCGTGGAGCCTGCCGCCGTGGCCGCGCCCGAACTTACGCCGCCGGGGATGAGCCACGAGGCCACTTCCGGGACGAAACGTATAATGTACGCGCCGACCAGCATTCCCATGGCGTACATGCAGTTGGAGCCGATGCCCTGCAGCCCCAACGCGCCTATCTGCGACCATGAGTTGACCGAACCGTGAAGCAGGTGCTCGTAGGCCACCAAATCCTGTTGCAGGTTGTAAAGCAGGATGAAGTCAACGTAGTACAGGCACATGTAGGTCACGAAGCCCCACAGCGAGAGGGAAAGGAACTTGGACATCCACTGGCTCCACGCCGAGTTCCACGGCGGGGCGAGGGACAGGGCGAACATGATGGGGCAGAATATCATCATGATGGCCATGAAGATGCGCTGCGCCACGAGGATGCCGTAGTAGGACATCTGGAAAATCAGCTCTCCCACGAAGCGGATGACATCGTTTATCCATTCGCTGACCTTGGTCTCCGTGGCCACCACCGCCCGTTGGGCGTAGTTGTTGATGGTGTTGCCAAGGTTCTCCACGTTGTAGATGAGTTTGTCCCACCATGCGGCGTCCTGTCCGATGGCGGCCACCTGCTGCGCGGTCGCGATGGAATCCTGTACGGTGCGCAGCCGGTCAAGGTACTCGCTTTGTTTTTGAGCCACCTTCAGCTCGAAGGCGGCCACCTCCTTGTTCTTGGCCTGCGCCATCGCCTTGCTCGCGCTTTCAAGTCCCTTGCCGGGCACCTGCAGGGCGTCACATATCCACGAGGAGGAAGAGATGCAGATGGAGATGCCGACGATGCGGAGGAGCTTCATTACGTCCATGCCGCGCCGTCCGAGCATCATCATCCAGCACTCGTAGGAACCCACGCAGAGGGCGAGCAGCAGCCCGATGATACGGGCCAGTCCCACCGCGTCGCCCAGCACGGCCACGTTGGGGAACGTCTCCATGGCGACAAGGAGCTTGTCCAGGCTCTCGTCGATGGCCGGAAGGCCTATGGTCAATAAAACAGCAGACAGTTGCATAATCGTATTCTTATCTTCATGTAATACATTTTAATTCTAATAATGTGTGGCGGCCACGGCGCAGAGGTTGGCGGTCTGTTTCACGAGTGCCTCCATCTTTCCTTTGGCTTCTTCGTAGGCTTGCTGCCGCTTGGCGTTCTCCAGTCCGTAGCCCACGCCTGTCTTGCGGATATAGGCAATATCTGAGCAAAGGATTTCATTCTGCCTGCCCAGTTCGTCTACCTGCGGCTTCAACTTTCCGCCGCTTTTCGTCATGCAATAGAGCAGGCCGTCGGTGATGCAGTCCTGCATCCGGTTGAACTCGTCCTTGTAGGCCGGATAGACCAGGTCAACGGCGCGGTCGGCCTCCCGGACAAGCTCCTCCTTGTACAGCTCTTCCACATATTTGCGTTCTTCCTCCACCTTCTCCAGCTTCTGCCGCTGGGTCTCCTCGGAGATGACCCGTGTGGGCATGATGCGTTTGATGTTCGACTTGGATTCCTTGAAGCGGACACGGAAGCCGGACTTGAAGCCCGCCCATTTCCAATACATTTCCGCGCCGGAGTAACCCTTGTGCAGGAAATAATAGTACCAGTCGGGCGCGAAGTCCCACGGCCCGTTCTCCATGGACTGCCACTGTTTCTTCTTCTCGTTGTCACGGACGGGCACTTGTGCTTCCGCCACAACCGGGGCGAAGACTACACACAGCAATAATATGGCCTCTTTAACTTTCATATCCTTTGTTCCATTTGTCTATTATCGTTTTCGCTATCTCGTCCTTGACCTCGGAGTTCAGTATCTCCCAGATGTAATCCGGCTTCCATCCGCAGTCGGTAATGAGGTAGCAGTACAAGTTCGCGTTGTCGATGATGTACCTCGCCCTGTCGATGGTGGTTTTCAGCGTCATCACCAGGTTCAGCTTCTCGTCCATGGAAGCCTTCATCAGGTTGATGCCGGAAGCGACCACCGACGCATAAAGCTTGTAGCAGTGCTTCACTTCCCTCGATATGGCCAGGTTGGCGTCGGCATAGTACCACGCCACGAAGGGCTTCTTGCTGACATGGCCGAACGTGTTGGAGGTGAAGTCCTTGTATTCCTTCACCAACCGGTACAGCGCGTTGGCCGTGGAAGAGATGGCGCCTGCCAGTACTAAGTAGGAATGGGCATTGTCCAGCTTGGTGTTCAGGGTGGTGCGCACGTCGTTGAACTTGCCGGCCCCCTTGGTGAGGAGCGACTGCTCGCCGAAGCTGGCGGCCACACGCTGCATGGCCTTGTCCTCGTCCTTCTTGACGGCCTTGTGCAAGGCAATCAGGGCCTCGATGGTCGGGAGGTCTTTGGGGATGACTCCGGCCGATACCCTGACGGGAAGCGACAGGACGGCGATTGCCATAAAGGCGGCAACAAAAAACGCCCTGTAATTTCCTATACCTTTTATATTATAGTCCATGGCTCTTGTTGTCTGGTTCAGTAATTGGAAGCTACAAGCCCGTTCCATGACTGGACAAGGCTACCGACACGGTTCTTCATGGTCACCACGTTTGCCCAGCCCTCCGGGTCGATGGCAAAGAAGAGGTCGTCCGCTGTGGCATACTGTGCCATGAGCATCATTCCCTCCACCTTGTAGCGTATCTTCGTAAGATCTGTATATATGCGATTGGCCAGGGTCAGCCGCTCGTAGCGGTCGAGCAGATTGTACCCGTCGCTTTTCCTCTCCGCCGTGGCTTCCCCTTTGAGCGGGTTCTGCACCCTGGCGTTGTTCACGATGTTCACGAAGTCGCCCACCAGTTGTTGGGTCTCGGCTACGAGGTTGCCGAGTTCATTGAGGCAAAGCAGCTTGTTCGTAAACTTCGCCCTGCCCACCGTTTCAATAAGTTCCGGCACGTCTTTGAGGATATCGAAGGCGCAACTTCCGATTTCCTTGTAGTAAAGACTCTCCGTACCGAAACCGGAGATGTTTTCCATCGAGAGCTTGTACAGCTCCTTGATGGTGGCCATGCTCACGGTGTAGAGTTCCACCTTCTGCTTCTTGGAGGCGATGGAGTCCAGCCGTTGGTTGTGCTGCCCCTCGATGAGCTTCTGCGAGGCCAGGTTGGCGCCCACCGTTGCGATGCAGTTACGGTCTATGACGATGCGCCATCCGGCAAACGTGGGGGCGGACGCGGCAAACAGGAATGTTCCTAACAATATGTTTTTCAGCTTTCCCATAATGACATTACTTTTTGATGTTGGTTGACTTGTCTGGCGAACTCCAGGTACTTGGGGCTGCCCGCTTTTTTACGGTCGGCCTCGATGCGCGTGATGGCCTCCTGCACCGTGCCGTAGTGCCGCAGGTATGTTTTCAACGCCTCTTTTTCCGTCCGCTCGGTGGTGTAGGCCCAGTAACATTCGGGGGCTTCCTCCACGCCGTAGACGTCGGAATGCTGTCCCCGGCATATCCACACCTCCTTGAAGTAGCTGCGCCCCTCGTGGTTGTCAAGCGCGTTGATGGTGAATATCTGCTGACGCTGAACGGGGGTCAGCCCCAGTATGGCGGCTATCTGTTCGTACCTGTCCTTGAACTTGGACTGGTCAAGCAGTATCTTCACATCGGAATTATTAATGATGGCCTCCTTCACGATGGGCGAGTCTATCACGTCGTTCAGCTCCTGCGTGACCACCCCGGCGATGCCGTGGAACTTGCGGACGGTCTTGTACAGGTACTTGATGTACTCCGCCATCGTGGGCGATGCGATGGCCTTCCACGCCTCTTCGATTATCAGGGCCTTGCGCCCTTTCTTGATGCGCATTTTCTGGAGGAACACGTCCATGATGATGAGCACCACGATGGGGAAAAGTACAGGGTCATCTTTTATCTTGTCGATTTCGAATACGATGAAACACTCGTTGAAGAGGTCAACATCCAGGTCGGCGTTCAGCGTCGTCTCCAGCTCGCCGCCCCGGTAGAACTGCTTGAGGATGGCTGCGAAGTTGTGTATGTCGAATGTTATTTTCTCCAGGGAAGTGATTTGCGGGATGCGCTCCACGGCGAACTCGTAGTAGGAGTTGAAGGAAAGTTCCCTGACCTTCAACCGCCGTTTCTGCTCCTCCATGCGGTCTATCTGCCTGTCAATCTTGACAAGCATGGTGTTCTCGTAAAGCTCCCTGCGGTATTTCTCCACGATATGTGCGGCATGTTCCCTTTCAGACTCCGAGGCGGCCTTGTCGCGCATGAGGGCCATGAGCGAACGGCACTGGCGGACGAGCTTCATGCGCCTGACTTCCGAGGGGAGCAGCAGGGCGCGGCTTTCCGGCACCTCCGGCGAATCCTTGGCGTTTATCAGGCGGTCAATATCTTCCATCTCATGGTTGTACTTCTCGTAATCGTCATCCATCTTGGCGTCTACAAGTAGCTTCTGCCGCAACTCCGCACGCTGCTTCTCCGTGAATTTCTCGAAAGGATGGAAATAGGCATCGTAATACTCCACGAGGGTTTGGTTGACTATCATGTCCTCTATCTTGCTCGGAAATGCGCTGCCCTTGAATATGAGAAACACCAGCGATTTGAGGAAGTTTTTCTTCTCGCCGAAGTTCAGCCTGTATTCCTCCGCCGTGACCTTGAAGGGGTTCATGGAGATAGGTTTCTCCTTGGAATAGGAGATGTACGTGCCGCCGTAGTAGCCGCAGATGCCCTCGTAGGAGTCGCCCGTGTCCACCATGACCACATCCGTTTGCTGTTCCAGTAACTGGCGGACGACCGAGTTCATATGAAACGACTTGCCGCTTCCCGAAGGCCCGATGCAGAAGAAATTGGCGTTGTCGGTCATCTTCACCTTGCCCTCCTTGCCGGTGATGTCGATGCAGACGGGTAGTCCCTGCCGGTCGGTGTAATATGTGGTCAGGGGCGTGTCCTCCGATTCCTTCAGGTGCTCCTTGAAGAAGAAGCACAGGGCGGCGTCCGACAGGGTGAGAAACAGGTCGTAGTCGGGATTGAAAGCGTAGGCGTTGCCGGGGAAGCTGTCGGTGAACAGCTCCAGCTGGTTGTAGGCCGTGCGAGAGGGCATGATGCCGCATCCGTACAGCTTGGTCTCCAGGTAGGAAGTGACCGGGGTGACCTTGTCCGCCGGGCAGCTCACCAGGATGTTGAAGTTGGCGTAGACCAGCAGGGAGCTGTCCACGGCAAGCCGCTCCAGCACTTTCTCAATGTCGGCCTTGGCTATACGGTTACTCGGGTCGGGCATGGAGCCGTGCCGTTTGGCCTTGGCCTGCAATTTGCGGAGAAGCTTCCGTTGGCCGGGTATCTGCACCACCTGGTTGTACACCACGCAGTCCGCATGTGGAACGCTTGTCAGGAACGAGAAAAGGTCGGTGGCGATGGGATATCCGTTGACGGAAGCCTGCGTGTACGGCTTGATGCGTGACGGCAGGTTTATCTCGTCGATATCCACAAGCGGATAGGAGCGCACCACGCGGCCGCCCACCTTCAAGTATTCGTCCGAAGCCTTGAAGTTGGTCATGGAGAACGGGCCGTGGCGGAAGCGGAAGGCCATGAAGCGGTGGCAATACTCGTCCACCTCCTCCTTTGCCAGCCGCCTGTGGCGGATGTGCTTTTCGTTCAGGATGTCCTCCGCCTTGCTTACCTTGGCATGGAACTCCGTCCACTTCTTCGGGTCGTACTGCACGAACTGGCCGCGCTGCGCCTCCTGCGTGATGACAAGGTACGTGCGTATCTCGGTGAACTCCCTTCCCTCGAAGTAGCGGAAGTAGCTCCGCGTCAGGAACTCCACATCCTCCGGCACATCGTGGTGATAGGACTGTTTGCAGAAGATGTCCTGCTTCTGCAAGGCGTAGCCTTCGCCGAGCGTCTGCACGAGGTTGGAGAGCACGTCCTGGAAGCGCAAGTACTGCTCCGAGTCCGTGCATAGCTGCTGCACGGGATTGGCCATTTCGAATATGACCGAAGGATCGCCCCTGGCGGAAAAGAGGACGGCATGGCCGTCCGTCTCTTCCAGCTGGGAGTAAAGCCCCTCGAATGCCCGTTTCCTGTTCTGTGCCATTGGTTGCTTTCTGTTTGTTGGTTTTTCAATTCGTTTTTCAATCCGTCTTCCGGATGTTCTTATAGACGTAGATGCCCTTCGCCCGTTTCTTGTTGTGCAGTCCGCTGCGTTGCTTGACGAAGATGGTGGCCAGCCCTGCGGCGGCCATCACCAGCATGGCGATGAACCCGGCAAGTTTTCCAAGGGCGATGGAGAAGACGATGAATCCCACGAAGGACACGCCTATGGCCACCGCCGCCAGTGTGAGGAAGCGGCCGCGGATGCCCATGAACTCTAAAGGCTTCTGGAGTCCCTTGAACACGGGAAAACCGTCTTGTATGGGGCACAGAACGAAACGTATATTGAGGGTTGGGAGGAGAAGATATAAAACCTATTGATATACAAAAGGTTGTGCAAGATATGAGTGGATGGCTCTGCAAAACGAAACGTTTACGTGGGTTTAATTTGCAGCTACATTTAGGCGCTTTTTAGGCATACAGATTTGCAGATAGGTTTAATTGGGTTTACATAGGGCTTACATGGTTGATTTGGGTGGGGGAGTGCATGGCAGCTGCGGCTGCTTTTTTTGTACCTGATTATTTGATATAATATTGCTAAATTTATTCCATATAATAGTTATTTGGTATATTTGTGCCAAAATATTATTAGTATGGCAAAGGTAATACATGTGCATTTGACGCACGGAATAGAAGGAACAAAGCGGAAAGATTGGTATTTCAGCAGCATTTCGGCGGTTTATACCGTTTTTACAGCTGAACAGGTGGGTGCAACGAAGAATTATTTGCTGCATGCAGGATTATCTGGGAATGGTACTATATGCACCAAAAAGGCTATAATAAAGCAATCTACGCTCATTTCTTGCGGGCGTAGTGGAAATGTATCAGACGAATAATAAGCGGCTAAAAACGCGATAAACGCGGCTTTAGAATAATCCGGTATGGGGAGGTGGTTATACCTCCCTTTTTTTGTGCTTGAAATCGGTCTTTTTTGACGCTGGATATTCAGGTGGATATTCAAAGTGGATATTCACTTTTATATAACTGGATATTCAAAATAGGGTTTTTGCGGTGTGCGATACAGCCGTACTAAAATACTGCAATTTTAAAAATACCCCTTGTTTTTTATTTAATAGCCCCCCCCTAAAAACCATCCTAATTTTAAAATATATCTCTAAAAAGCCTCTCAGAAAGCCTGTAGCATCGATTTGGGGACGTTCAGGGAGGGGGAAATGGTATATAGCGGAGCTTAGGGGAGGGGAAAGGTAAACATTTCGATTCATCAAGACGCTTCTATGGGCTACTCTAACCGGATAACCCCTACGACAAGGGCCACCCCATGAATGGCTGAATATGGAAGTTCAAATGGATCGTATTTTTCATTATCTGATACTATTAGAATGTGATCCTTATCACTACCTGGCTTAATTCGCTTGATGAGTGCTCCTTGATTGGTGTCTATGACATAGACTTTATTCCACTGAAAGAATAAATCGCCCATTGGTACACGTTGGCAGGCGACAATATCTCCAGAACTATATTTGGGGTACATGCTTGAACCTTTTACAGGTATAAGAAAGTCTGCTCCTTTGAACATTGGCACAACATAGCGCTCGCATTCGTAATCTAAAACAGTTTGTTCGGCTGTCAGTACTCCAGCCATAGCGTTTATTGGGATAAGAGGAATGCCTTCTCCCGGGTGTGTAGCAGGTGTCGCATGAGTTGTATTATAATATTCATTATACTCTTTCATGAAGGTCTCTTTGTCAAATTTCCCATGTATAAACTGCTCCCCCAAACCTTTGTGCACCCATGGAAGACTCAGGCCCATTTTTGTAGCTATCATCCCTATTTCAGTGTCATTCATTTTGGCTTGTCGCATGTAAATAGCTTTCATTCTTTCTTTTCTAATGCCACAATATTCACCCATTTGGTCAAAGGTTAGGTCTGTTAATGGAATTGATTCCTCAAATATCCTATTGAAAGTTTTAATATATTGTTGATCGGTTAAGAAACTCATGCTGGAATCATCAGGGCTTTTCTGTAATAACATATCTCCATTACCTGTCAATAGCCAATTTGGTGAAATTTCAGGATATACGCTTAGGATATTTTCTAATTTATCGGTACCTATAGCACCATTATTCTTCAACGACTTTCCGAAAGAGGCATTTGCCATTCCTATACTGCGCTCAAAGGCTGCTATTGACATTCCTTTGGCGTCTATAAATTGCTTTATTCTGTCCAGTATCATAGGATAAATTCTATTTATTTTTACCACCATTAGAAAAAATCCTCGATATTATTTTTTAAATCATAGGATATTTCCTATATTTGCAGCGTGTTCAAAAAAGAACACCGCGCCAAATATACGAAAAAGGCGTGTGATTAGCGAATTTTAAATATAAGATTATGAAAGAGACATTATTGATGAAAGTAAATCCCAAGACGCTGGATAACCTGATGAACGAATTAACCAGTGCCATTATTCAGATGAAAGATGTAGAACCAGTGCAGAATTCAAGATTTAAAGATGAGGTCTATACAATGTGTGTATGTTTTCAAGCAGAGCTGCTGCAGACCATTCGGAATGTGGAATTAAAGAATCAATCAAGTAAAGATACTCAGGATAACCCAGCGTGACGACCCGGAAGGCGTTAAGAGACGGGTGACGGTGTGGAAAGACACACGGGAGTGCATGGTTCTTGCGCCGGGGTTCGATTCCCCGGACTCCCTCCAATATTAATCATTAAAATAAGTGAGATATGAACAAGAGGTACATTCACATTACGAAAGCTGACCGCGACTTTATCGCAAAGGCCCTCAACGTGACAGAGAAGACTGTTTATAACGCTATCCGTTTTGATGACCGTCGTGGTAACTCCGAACTTTCTGCAAAGATCCGTAAGTTGGCCATGGACCGTGGCGGTATTGTGATGGTTGTTATTCCGGAGGTGGAGGTTTTTCACGACTATGACAAAGTATCCCGCCTATATTGTCCCAATGGTGCTCTTATAGAGCTTGACCGCAAGGATGGTAGCGGCCAGGTAATATTCAAAGGAGAAACAGTGAAGACTTACGAGCATGTAATGGTTTCGGAAATTGACCACATAAAAGCGTTTGCATCTGCATTAAGATAGGAGGTGGCTATGTTGGTGTATTACGGTAACATACAGTGTATTTCTGCACGAGAGCTCATCGATGGCGGCTATATCACCGAATCCTGTTATAGGAACTGGGTGAACCGTGGCCGTATCAAGGTGGTGCGCCGTGGTGGAGGTGCTGCTGGAAATTGCGCGTTGGTCGCCCTCAATAGTCTGCCTACCGAGTGCCTGGAGCGGGTAAAGGAAGACAACCCCGGAGGAACAGAGCAGGCACTTCGCCACTGGATACTGTCAAACTATGTGTTGGATCAGGCTGCAGTAGCTTATTTCTTGGATTGGGCCTCCCATTCTTCCAGCAACAGAGCTACAGACGAACTTGCCCGGAAATATGCGGTGAATGCTTCAGTTCTGAATACTTGTATCAAGCTTTATAACAGAAGCAACGATTACCGCAAACTGATGGGTGAAAAATATAACTGGGACATGATGGCCACTACCATCGAGACCTTACGCGAAGACTTTGGTCATGATCTTCCTGCCAGTACCCTGCGTTTCCGCAAGAAAGTGAACGAATACAAGCAGTACGGTTACGAATGTCTGATAACCGGAAAATTCGGCAACCAGAACAAACGGAAGGTAACTCACATGGACGAACGCCTGGTGATGAGTTTGAAAGTACTTCCCAACCAACCATACGGCAGTGATGTGCATGAAATGTATCTGTCGTTTGTATGCGGTGAGCTGGAAGTATGGGATCTGGAAACAGGGGAGATATTCAATCCGGAAAACTTTACGGATAAGAACGGGGAACCGAAAGAACTGAGCGAAAGCACTATCCGGAACATACTGAACAACCCGGCAAGCCAACTGCTGATAGAAAAAGCCTTGCGTGGACGTATGGAATTCTATCATGAGCAAATGCCGCACATGCACCGTCATGGTGGTGAGTTCTCCCTGTCACAAATAACGATGGATGACGTGGATTTGCCGCGTCGGATGAAAGGCGGCGAGTATGTGCATGCCTATTATGCTTATGATGCGGTGAGCCAGTGCCGTATCGGGCTGGCCTACGGGCGGGATAAGGATGATGCCTTGGTAGTGGACTGTTTCCGTGATATGTTCCGGCTCATCGAACGCAACGGATGGGGTATTCCAGCCGGTATTGAGGTGGAGCAGCACTTGATGAGCAAGTATAAAGAAGGATTCCTGAAGGCAGGTGAGGTATTCAAGTTTGTGCATTTCTGTGCTCCGCAGAACTCACAGGAAAAATATGCTGAAGCTCTGAACGGTGCGTTCAAGACAACCATAGCACATAAGAACCATGAAGCCATTGGCCGCTGGCATAACAAAGGTGCACGGCGGGTGGACCAGAAGAAAGTGAGCGACAGCAGTAACCACACCTGGGAAGACCGAAAGTATTATACGTTTGAAGAGCTTGTGGCGGATGACCGTCGCGATTGTGAAGAATGGAACAATACGCTTCACCCCAACCAAAAGAAATATCCCGGAATGACCCGTTGGGATGTGCTTGTAGCCAAAATCAATCCGACCCTTCGACCGCTTGATAAATTGACTTTGAGCAGATATATCGGGGAAAAGGTAGATACCAGTATTCGTAGAAATTCCACAGTACGTGTGGCAAATGCAGACTGGTGGCTGAGCGGTCCGGAAGTGCTGGAGCAGTTGGAACCAAACAACCGCAGGGTGACGGCCTACTACCTGCCGGATGAAGAGGGTAAGCCTACGGATGTCTTCCTGTTCCAGAACGACCGCTACCTTGACAAGGTTCGTCCGGTAGTGACTTACAACCGGGTGATGGCAGAACAGACCGAAGAAGACCGGGCAGCCTATACAGAGCAAAACAAAGTTCTGAGCCATTTCAGCAAATACCTCAATGA
Organism: Phocaeicola sp.; assembly: GCF_057861905.1. Lineage (NCBI taxonomy): Bacteria > Pseudomonadati > Bacteroidota > Bacteroidia > Bacteroidales > Bacteroidaceae > Phocaeicola > Phocaeicola sp. The sequence goes on from NZ_DBMACV010000001.1 coordinate 120,283, forward strand.
CCACGCCATCGGCAAGGTGGGAACCGGTACACCGGATCAGCCAACGGATGACCCGGAAGAGGAACTGGAACTTCCCCCGGTGGAACTATCCAATGATTTGCCAGCCGAATTGTCGGCAGATCCGGAATCAGATTATGAATGGCACTCCCGAATAAGCGAGGCAATGAGGGCCATCAGTGACATGTAAGAACAGAATTAGAACAACATTAAAACAGCGTTAGAATTATGATTACAGAAGCGCAAAAACAGAAGATTTTAGCAGCGATAGCCGCCAATCGTGCGAACTATCCCAGTGATGCCAAGCATGCTGCCTCTTTGGCCATCAGTACGTCTGTGTACAGTACAATCAAGAACGGACAGACAGACAAAGCCCTGAGCGATGCCAACTGGATAAGCATTGCCCGCAAATTAGGGGTGAACCTCCGTGGTGAAATGGAATGGAAAGCAGCCAAGACCCCGACATTTGAATATATCACAGCCCAGCTGGAGTTTTCACAGCAGTCCAGCCTGTCGGGTATCTTGTGCGACATGCCCAATATCGGCAAGACTTTCACGGCACGTTATTATGTGCAGAGCCACAAGAATGCCGTTTATATCGACTGCTCGCAGGTAAAGACCAAATTGAAACTGGTTCGCAAGATTGCTGCAGAGTTTGGTGTGGACAGTAAGGGAAAGTATTCTGATGTGTATGAAGACCTGGTATATTACCTCCGTTCGATGGAAACCCCGCTTATCATCCTCGATGAAGCAGGCGACCTGCAGTATGAAGCTTTCCTTGAACTGAAGGCCTTGTGGAATGCCACTGAACGCTGCTGCGCCTGGTATATGATGGGGGCAGACGGATTGAAAGAGAAAATCAACCGGTCCATAGAATGTAAGAAGGTGGGCTATACCGAAATGTTGAGCCGTTATGGTGACCGGTACAGCAAGGTGACTCCGGATGATGGCAAGGAGCGCGAACAGTTCTTGAACAACCAGGCACGTATTGTGGCCAAGGTAAATGCCCCGGCAGGTGCTGATATAGCCCAGATTGTACGGAAGACACGCGGTGGTTTGAGAAGAGTCTATACTGAGATTGAAAAACTTAAAATGACAGCGGAATAATGAAGCGTGCGTACAGTCCGAAGGAAATAGCTGCCAAGAAATGGGTTACTCTGCCGTGGAATGAGAAATGGAGCAAACCTTTCGGGTTTCCGGCAGAAAACGCTTCGTGGTTCATCAGTGGTGCCAGTGCCAGCGGGAAGAGCAGCTTTGTAATGCAGCTTGGAAAGGAACTGTGTAACTATGGGCCGGTGCTGTACATGAGTTACGAAGAGAAAATCAACCAAAGTTTCCAACGGCGTATGGGTTATTTGAAGATGAATGAGGTGCAGGGTAAGTTTCGCGTGGTGACAGAAGGTAGCCTGGAGGAAGTGATTGCCCGACTGAAAAAACCGAAAAGCCCGAAGTTCATCATCATTGATTCCTTCCAGGTGGCCGGATGGGACTATCCGCAGGCTGTGGAACTGATGGAAACCTTTCCGAAGAAATGTTTCATCTGGATCAGCCAGGAAAAGAAGAGCCAGCCGATGGGTGGCGGTGCTGTAAGATTGAAATATATCTGTGATATGAAGATTCGAGTGGTCGGTTATAAAGCTTATTGTCAAGGCCGCGCCATTGGAGACCCGGGAAGCTATTATGTGGTATGGGAGGACGGAATCATTCAAACAAGTAATAATTTACCAAAGTGATTATGGATAATAACGAAAAGGCTTTTGAAAGCTACACCGGAACGGAAGTGTTCCAGATTCTGCTGGACGGAAGTTCCAGCCGGGCAGTGTTGGATGACTGGCTGGAGCGAAACATCCAAAGTGACCTGAAAGTGAGAAGAGCGAAAACGCCCGGTCATGTCGTAATAGAAACGGGTGATGTATTATTTGCACGTAATGTGCTGATTTGGAATCCAAGTTGTAAAGTCAACATCAAAAAGAAGTGATATGGAAAAAGACAAAGTTTACATCAGTGGGGCAATACCCACTACAATATCGATGAGCGCAAAGGTGCGTTCCTCGATGCTGAAAACAGATTGCGTACTATGGGGTTCAATCCGGTGAATCCATTTAAAAACGGACTTCCGGATGAAGCGCACTGGAGAGAACACATGCGGGCAGATATACGCCTGTTGCTGGATTGTGAGTATATCTATATGCTGAAGGACTGGGAACTGAGCAAGGGAGCCAAACTGGAACTTGATGTGGCCAGTTTGTGTGGCATTAAAGTATTGTTTGAATAACATAAAATCATCATGATATGGCACAGGAAGTAACCAATTTTGCCCGGTTCTACGCACTATTCAAGAAACTGCCCTGTACAGGAGACCGGGAAGAATTCAAGAAAAGCATTGTGCTGCAGTACACGTGGAACCGGACGGACAGTCTGAAGGAAATGACAGCCAAGGAGTATGA